>NZ_FNBU01000033.1 GCF_900102435.1 Sporolituus thermophilus DSM 23256
CACTGCCGATAACGGGTCGGAGTTTGCCGAACTGGACGCATTTTTAAAGAGCCATAACACCAGCGTATACTTTGCTCATCCCTATTCTTCCTTTGAGAGAGGCACGAATGAACGCCATAACGGTCTCATCCGCCGATTTATCCCCAAAGGGACCAGCATAGCAGCTTTGGCTGCCTCTGTCATTCAGCGTATTCAGAATTGGTGTAATCATCTGCCTCGCAAAATACTCGGCTATAAAACTCCTCAGCAATGCTTTGACGAGGAACTGGCCCAAATTTCTTGATAGCCTCTTTATATACCGTTAATTTTACAGGGTGTTGCATTTGCTATTGCAATTTAGATTTTTTTCTTTTTTTGAAGCCACTATATTTTCCCCAGCCGCAGCGACACATTGATTGCCGCCGCCCGCACCTTATCAATCAGTTCCTGCAAAAATTCATCGGTAGCGCGAATGGCGGGTACCGTCACGCTCATCGCGGCCACAACTTTATTGGATTTGTCAAAGATGGGCGCGGCCACGCAGATGCCGCCCGGTATAATTTCCTGGTTGTCAATCGCGTAACCTTGTCGGGCAATTTGTTTAAGTTCCGCCAACAGTTGGTCATAGGATACTATCGTGTTTTCCGTATACCGCTCAAGCTGAACATTGTCCAGGCGGGCTTTCAGTTCATCCTCGCTCAGGGCAGACAACATCATTTTCCCGAGGGCCGTGGCATGAGCAGGAATTTTGAAGCCTACCGTGGTTACGCTGATGTCCTTTCTCCCCTGGCATTTGGCAATATAGACGACAAACCGTCCCTCCAATAAACCGGCTTGGGTGGTTTCCCCCAGTTCATCGCTCAACCGCTTAATCCCCAGCCAAATTTCCCGGGACAAATTGGTATTATTGATGCACGAGGCGCTAAGCTTGATCAATTTCGCGCCAGGGTAATAAACCCGCGTATCCGCATCGAATTGGATATAGTCGCGATTGGCTAATTCCTGCAGCAGATACGACAGGGAGCTTTTCGGTATGTCCAGGAATTCCTGGATGGCCGTGAACGTTGGCGGCTTGGCACTATTCACGATAAATTCGATAATATCAAGCGTGCGCGACGCCGATTTTACAATTGCCGGTTTAGCATTACCCGCCATTTCTTCTCGCCTCCCGTTTGCGTATTTTTAGTTCGTTGTTCGCCTCTGTCAGCCGGCATAAACATGATAAATCTGTCGCTTTTACTTTGATTATCAATTATTTATGGACCGGATGCAATCTCTATTTTGCCGCAATCATCCGTCCCCGCCGGCGGGATAGCAACCCACTGCCCGGACCGGGCCCGCAAAAAAGCGCCGGAGCGGCATGGCTCCGGCGCTTTTGGCGGTAACCCGCTTGCTTTTCCCTACACCAATCCCCGGGCGCGGGCGACGGCAATAGCCCCGACGCCGGCGGCGTTTTGCAGCACGGCGTCGTCTACCTCGCACACCCGGCCGCGAAAGTGCGGATCATCGCCGAAGAGTAACGTCAGCGCCTGGCGCAGCTCGGGTTTCCCCGCTACCCACACCGGTATTTCCGGGCCAATCTTTATGGCTCGGCTGCCCCGCAGGGCCACAAGATCGGCAGCCAGCACCGCGCCCAGCAGAAAGTTGGCCTTGTCATTGCGGCTTAAGTCGGTAAACAGATGAAGAATGCGCGTCGTAAAACACAGCCGGCTCAGCCCCACCGCGCGGGCGTAGGCCGCCCCTTGGCGCAGCATGGCCGGGTTTATTGCGTCGGCAAACGCGCCGCCCAACGCGTCGGCCAGCAAAGTATGATGGGTGATAACGTCCAGCAGTTCGCCGGCCAGGGTCGTCAGGCAGCCGGTGATGCGGCCGGTTTCATCGATGCTGATATATTTCGAATGCGAGCCTGGCAGGGCGACGAGCGCCGGCCCGGTTAAGCCCAGTTGGGCCATGATGCCGATAGTCTCGACTTCCTCGCCCCGCATCATGTCCATCTCTTCGCAGGTTTCCAGGCTCACCTTACCCACAGCATTCTTTACGCCCGGTACGAACCAGATGGGACCGTCCAGCACTTCCGGGATTACGGCCGACACCATCCCGCGCGCCACCTCCCGCACGCCGGCCGGCGCCGGCACGTGGGGCACTTCGCACAGGCCGACGTTGGCGGTTATCATGCCTGACGCCAGCACCAGCCCCAGCTTTTCCCGGGAAATACCGGCCTCCGCCAACGCCGCTTCCAGACAGGCACGCACGCCCTGCTCTAGCTTAACGCGGCTGCCGGTGAGGACGGTGTCGCGAACGCCTACGGCCGCGGCCGCCTGCCCGCAGACAGTGCCGTCATGCCACACCTTTATCCTGGTATTAGTCGTCCCCGTGTCGATCGTTGCGATGTACATAACGTCATCACCCTACTGCGCTATAGCCGTCGCCTTTTCCTTGCGGCGCTGGGCCAGATAGGAGCCGACGATCGAGATCGCGGCCAAAGCGAAAAAGAGCAGGCAGATGGGACGGGTGAAGAAAATGCTCGGGTCGCCTTGGGACATAACCAGGCTGCGGCGGAACTCGCCTTCGGCCATGGGCCCAAGAATTAGGGCCAGGACGATGGGCGAGATAGGAAACTTCAGTTTCTGCATGAGGTAGCCGATAACGCCGAACACCATCATGACCAGCACGTCGAACAGGCTGTTGTTGATGGCATAGGAGCCGACGACGCAGAGGATGAAAATGATCGGCGTCAGGATTGGCTTGGGGACGGTTACCACTTTGGCGATGTATTTAACGCCAAAGAGGCCGAACAGCAGCATAAAGCCATTGGCCACCATGAGTCCGGCAAAGAGCGAGTATACCACGTCGGCGTTATCTTTAAACAGCATCGGTCCGGGCTTGAGTCCCTGCAGCATGAGCGCCCCGAGCATCACGGCCGTCACGGCGTCGCCCGGCACGCCCAGGGTTAAGAGCGGCACCAGCGCGCCACCAGTCACGCCGTTGTTCGCCGATTCCGGCGCCGCTACTCCTTCCAGGACCCCGGTGCCGAATTTGTCGCTGTCTTTGGAGCTGCGCTTGCACTCGCCATAGGAAACGAAGGCGGCGATGTCGGCGCCGGCGCCGGGGATGATGCCGATGAAGGTGCCAATGGCCGAGCCTTTGAGAATGGTCTTGGCGCATTGCTTCAGTTCGTCCAGGCTAGGCAAGTTGCCGGCAATTTTTACGTCGATGTTAAAACTTCTGATCATTGACTCAGTGGTAGCCAGCGCCTCGGACACCGCGAAGAGGCCGATGAGCACCGGAATAAAGGAAATACCGCTTAGGAGATTGGCATTGTCAAAAGTAAACCGCGGGTAGCCGGTAATCGGGTCCATGCCGATGGTGGCCAGCAGCAAGCCGAAGAAACCGGCCGCCAAACCCTTGAGCACCTGGTCGCCTGAAATACTGGAAATGATGCTGAGGCCAAAGAGCGCCAGCGCGAAGTATTCGGGCGGGCCAAAAGACAAGGCTATCTTGGCGAGCTGCGGCGCGATGAACGTAAGGGCCAGAGCGCTGAACATGCCGCCGCAGAAGGAAGCGATGGTTGACATGCCGAGCGCCTTGCCGGCCTGGCCTTTTTGGGCCAGCATGTAGCCTTCGATGACGGTGGCGGCCGCCGCCGGCGTCCCCGGCGTACGGAGGAGAATGGCGGAAATGGACCCTCCGTAAATAGCGCCGCAGTAGATGCCGACAAGCAGGACAAGGCCGGCAACGGCGTTCATGCCAAAAGTAAGCGGTACCAGCAGCGCCACCCCCATGGTTGCCGTCAGGCCAGGTAGCGCGCCAATGATGATCCCGCCCAGCACCCCGGCGGCGATGATGAGCAGCATGGACGGCTGCAGAACGGTGATAAACCCCAAAATTAAGTCTCCCATACAGTCCTCCTACCAGGCAAGCTCAGGCAGCGGCACATCCAGGAGTACCTGGAACGAAAGATAGATAATGGCAGTCGCTGCCACCGCCGCCAAGATTTTCGGCACGATTTTCCCCGGTTCCATCAGCAGCATCAGCGCCACCAGACAGACGGGCGTTAAAACCAGAAAACCCGCTATATTGAGAAGCAGGCAGTAGGCGGTCGTAATGGCCAGCGCCGCCAGTACCCGCTTAAACCCCGGCTCGGCCAGGTTAAATAGCGGCTCGTCGCTGTCCCGCCGCGCGGTAGCCATAATCAAAAGCGCCAGCACGGCCAGCACCAGGGCAACGGCACGGGGAAAAAAGGCCGGCGACGGTACATTGGGAATAATATTGGCGGGAAAATCCGCCGACCAGTACCAGACCAGCGCCGACAGGAGAATCAAGAGTAGCGCCGCAGCATAAGTTCCTGTTCGCATTATCTCACTCCATAATCTGGAAATATTTTCGCAAAAATAAGGGCTGGGCCAAGCGCCGCCGCTTGGCCCATCATCCATGTTATTGTTTTTTGTTCAGGCCCAGTTTTTCGATGAGGGCCTTAAAGTTGTCGTTTTCCACTTTGAGGCTGGCTTTATAGTCCTCGCCGGACAGATAGCCGATCCCGAGGCCGGCCTTATCCATGTAGTCGGTGAAGGCTTTAGACTCCATGGCCTTCTTGAAGGCATCGTGGAGCGTCCTCACGACCGGTGCCGGTGTGCCTTTCGGCACGGCCAGACCGCGCCAGGTGCCGATGACAAGGTCGATGCCCTGCTCTTTCAGAGTGGGAACGTCAGGAACCGCTTTAGCCCGCTTGTCGCTCATGACGCCCAGGACGCGCACTTGGCCGGCGGCCACTTGGGCGGACACTTCGGCCGGGCTGACGGTCACGGCCTCGACATTGCCGCCCAGCAGAGCGGTAATGGCCGGAGCAGCACCATTAAAGGGAACGTGGGTGAACTGAACGCCGGCCTTTTGCTCCAGCGACGCGGCCGCTAAGTGCCAAATAGCGCCGGGACCGGAGTTGCCGACCCGCACTTTACCGGGGTTGGCTTTGGCATAGTCGAGGAACTCCTTGAGCGTCTTCCAGGGAGCGTCGGCCCGCACCGTGACGGCGCTGGGGTCCATGTTGACGCGGAGGATGGGCTCAAAGTTCTGATAGTTGATGGGCGCCAGGCCAAGATGCGGCAAGGTAACCAGTTCAACGGTAATCATGGTGACGGTGTAACCGTCGGCTTTGGCCTTTTCGCCTTCGCTCATGCCTACGGCCCCGCCGCCGCCGACTTTATTGACGACGACCACCGGCTGGCCAAGGATATCCTTGGCGCTGTTGGCCAGGGCGCGCGCGACCTGATCGGTGCCGCCGCCGGCCGCATACGGAACAATGATTTCTACTTGTTTGGTGGGGAATTTGGGGGCCTCTGTTTTCTGCGCGCCACCGCAACCGGCAAGGGCTACTGCCATAACAACGACCAGCAGCAGCGCGATGATGGATTTGGCCTTCATCTTTTCCTCTCCTTCTCCTTAGCTGCCTTTGATAAGGCATTTTCAGAAATCATTTTCATTTATTAATATTCGGTCATAGTTATTTTTTTCCTGCTTTTGGGAACAAATTTTACCAATTGCGGGGGGCAGACTTGACTTATTTTAAAAATTGACTTATTTGCATCCCCTTTCCCCAACCGCAGCACAATAAGCCTACGGCCAGGGCAAAAAAACAGAGACGGTCACCCGCCTGCCCATAGGGCAAGCGGGAACCGTCTCCCAGTAGTCTGCTAATCTTTTAGGTTTTCGGTCAATTTTGCAAGGTGGCGGCCAATGTGGTTTTCCAGCGCCGCATAGTATTCGTCCTCGTGGTCGAACCAAAGCTCATACAAGTCGTCTTTGAAGCGGTAGGATCCGTCGGCGTTGGCGGCCGTCAGCACCAGACCGTAGGTGATATGCAGCACCTGACGGGCATCGTTATGGTCGAGCACCGTCGGCAGCACGTCATCGGCCATGGCGGCCACATCCGGCAGCCTGGTCAGGTCGGTGGTGACATGGTAATACTTTTTCGCTTCGTCAAAGACTTCCCGCGCAAAAGCGTAAATCTCCCGGAAAAGGGCAGGATTAATCCGGGCAACCACACGCAGGGCCTCCAGCCAGTTGGTGCCGGCCGTCTTGACATGCACCCGCCCGCGGGTGTATCGGCCGATGACGGGGAAGACGCTGAACTTGTCGCTGCCCGAATGGATGCTTAGCCGGTAGCCGAAATGGTCGGCAATGGCGGCGTGGCTCTTGAACTCCTCTGCAAACTGGTGCAGATCGCCGATGTAGTCGATACCTTTCTGGAACTCGCCGCAGAAGCGCGGCGCCAGGCTGGTAAATTTTACGCCCATGCGCCCAAGCTCGGAAGCAACGAAATAATGAGCCGCCGGCGTCGTCGGCGTGGCCGTCTCGTCAATGGAGATTTCAAAATCCACTGCCCGCCCGGCGTTGGCGATGAGGGTGTGATAAATGTAACCCATGAAAGCCAGCGCCTTACCGTAGGTTAGCACCAGCCGCTGCAGCGTTTCGGTATCGAAAGTGATGGCCATACCGCCGATAATGAAGGCCTTGCCCAGGTAATACTCCTCCATGTCGGCCGTATAATCGGCCGGCAAGGTATGGTACAGGTCAGCAACCTGTTTGGCGCTCTTTTGCCCCACCGTGTTGTCGATATGGGCCGAAGCGTCGAGCGTAATCATGGTGAAGCCAAGGTCAAGGGCGCCCCTGATTTCCTCCGCTGTTTTCAGGTGGTCGCCGTCGGCGCCAAAGCCGCTCTCGTACCCTTCCTGCAGCACCGCCCAGGTAGCGGCGTCCAGGACATCGGTGTAGGTACGGTTGGTCAGCGTCAGCTCCCGCACCGATTGCTGGGCGAGGACCGGCCGGACGCCGGTTTTTTTGATAAGCCGCAGGTGACCGGGCGAAGCGATGCCTAAACGGTCGCCCAGCCCCAGGCTCATACCGGTGGCGCCCAGCGCCACCGGCGCGGTGAACGGCAGCAGCTCACGAACGATGGCCGCATTGACCGGCTGCAAGGGCGCTTCTTTGACCCGTTTGCCGGACGGATGATACACCTGCGGGCCCACGAAGCGGTCAAAAGCCGACCCAGCCTCTTCCTCGACGACGATAAGCAGCTTCTGCCCTTCGTCCTTGGCGAGAAACAGTACGCAGCCGCCGGCGCGGTAGATGGATTCCGGGTAAATGCGGTAATCGCCAAATTCGCTCAGGATTGTCCGTCTGAGTTCTTCCTTTGTTTGCATGGCCTTACTCCTCAGTGTCCGTTTTGAACCGGTCCGCCGCTTACAGCGTTACGCCGTTTTTAAAGATGGCAATTTCGCGGAAGCCCATTTTCTCGGCTTTGGTCGGCCGACCGGAAGCCACTTCCAGCACATAGGCGAAAAACTCGTCGGCCAGCGCTTCTAGGCTTTTGCCCTCCAATAGTTCGCCGGCATTAAAGTCCATCCAGGTAGTTTTGCGACGGAACAGGTCGCTGTTAGTGGCAATTTTAACCGTCGGCACCGCCGTCCCCAGCGGCGTGCCACGCCCGGTGGTAAACAGTACCAGGTGACAGCCCGCCGCCGCCAGCGCCGTGGCCGCCACCGCGTCATTGCCCGGACCGTTAAGTAGATTAAGCCCTTTGCGCTTGACCGTCTCCCCGTAGCCAAGCACGTCGACCACGGTGGCGCGGCCGCCTTTTTGCGTGCACCCCAGCGATTTCTCCTCCAGGGTGGTGATGCCGCCTTTCTTGTTGCCGGGTGAGGGGTTTTCGTAAATGGGCTGGTTGTAAGCCATAAAATAGTTTTTAAAGTCGTTGATCAGGCGGACCGTCTTATCAAATACAGCCTTATCCCGGGCCCGGTTCATGAGAATGGTCTCGGCACCGAACATTTCCGGCACCTCGGTCAGCACCGTGCTGCCGCCGCAGGCGATGAGGAGGTCGGAGAAAGCGCCGACCAGCGGGTTGGCCGTAATGCCGGAAAAAGCGTCCGAGCCGCCGCACTTAAGGCCTACCACCAGTTCGGACGCCGGGCAATCCTCCCGCGCAAATTGGCCGGCGTAGGCGATGAGGTCGGATAGCAGCTCCATTCCGGCGGCAATTTCATCCTCCACCTCCTGGGTGACCAGGAATTTGACGCGGTCGGCGTTATAGCCGCCCAGCACTTTTTGAAACTCGGGCACGTTGTTGTTCTCGCAGCCCAGGCCGAGGACCAGCACGGCACCGGCATTGGGGTGGTTGACCAAGTCGGCCAGGATGGCTTGCGTCGCCCGGTGGTCGTCGCCGAGCTGCGAACAGCCATAGGGATGGGGAAAGGCAAAAACGCCGTCGATATTGGCCATATTCTTGACTAGGGCGCTACCTTGCGCGGCCAGCAGCTGCGCGGTGCGGTTGACGCAACTGACGGTAGGAATGATCCAGATTTCGTTGCGCACCCCGACCCGGCCGTCCGGGCGGCGATAGCCGCGGAAGGTGTGGCGGCAGGGGACAGGGCTTACCACCGGCGGCTCAGGCTTGTATTCGTATGCCAAGATCTCGCCCAAATTGGTGCGCATATTGTGCGAGTGAAGCCACTGGCCGGCTACTACGCCGCTAGTCGCGTGGCCAATGGGAAAGCCGTATTTTATGACATGCTCGCCCGGCTGCAAGTTGCGGAGGGCAATCTTATGGCCTTTGGGAACATCTTCCCGGGCGGTAACGGTGGTATTACCCGCCGTTATCGTTTCCCCCTGCCTGATGTCGCGAAGGGCGACGGCAACATTATCCCGTTCATGAAGCTGTAACAGCGCCATGGCTTACCTCCCGACGAGCCGCGCCGCCGCAGCCTGCATGCCGTCCGTAACAATCTGATACAAGTAGTCGGCCGTCTTGTCCGTCAGACCACTCACCTGGGTAAGATCTTCGCCCCACAGGGCAGTGTTGGCCAGCACGGCCGCAGCTACCTGGCGCACCCCGCCTGGGCTGCCGTCGCAGTCCGCCCAGGTGCGGGCAAAAAACTCCAGGACAGGCAGGTCGTCGCGCATGGTAAACTCGCCTTTGGCCCGCCGGGCGAGCATCGCCGAACCGTCGATCTTGCCACCGGCGTATACCGCGATCAGGGCGGCCAGCGAAAAGGTCAGTTTTTCCGGCAATTTACCGAACTTGGCGTGGTATTCAAGGATGGAGGGCAGCACCCGGGCCTTGAATTTCGACGAGGAGTTGAGCAGAATGCTGATAAGATAATGCTTGATATACGGGTTCTGGAATCGCTCCATCACCGCGGCGGCAAAGTCGGTCAGCATGCCTTTATCAAGGTTGATCGAAGGAATAATTTCCTCGTCGACCACCTGCCGGACAAACTTGCCCATCACCGGGTGATCCATCATTTCGCCGACCGTTTCCAGGCCATAGAGGAAGGACGCCGGGACGGCCGCCGTGTGGGCGCCGTTCAAAATCCGTACCTTGCGCGTCCGGTAGGGCGTCATGTCGTCGGTCCAGACAACGTTAAGCCCTACTTGGGTAAAGGGGAGACGCTCGGCCAGCCCGGCGGGACCTTCAATGACCCACAAGTGGAATAATTCACCGGTGTCAAGCAGGTCGTCCTCATAGCCAAGCTGGGCCTGGATGGCGGCGGCTTCGTCTTTGGGGTAGCCGGTTACAACGCGGTCGACAAGGGTATTAAGGAAGTAGTTGTGATTTTCCAGCCAGTCCTTAAAGTCTTGCGGCCACTGCCATTCATCGGCCAGGCGGAAAATAATTTTCTTCAGGTTGTCGCCGTTGCGGTCGATGAGCTCGCACGGCAGGATGACCATGCCTTTGGCCGGGTCACCGTTAAAGTGCCGGAAGCGGTGATAAAGATACACGGCCAGTTTGGCAGGGAACGAAGCCGGCGGCCGCATGTCGGGGCGGTCATTGGGGTCGTAGGCAATTCCCGCCTCGGTGGTGTTGGAAATTACGTATTCAATGTCCGGATTTTCGGCACACTTGAGGAAAGCGTCCCAGTCGGCGTAGGGATTAATGCCCCGGCTGACGGAGGTGATGATTTCCTTATATTCTACCGGTTGGCCGTTTTCTAGGCCGCGCAGGAGCAGGGTATACAGGCCGTCCTGGGCATTAATTTTGTCGACAAGGCCTTCGGCGATCGGCTGCACGACAACTACCCGGCCGTTAAACAGGCCCTGCCGGTTGAGTTTATGAAACATCCAGTCGACGAACGCCCGCAGGAAATTGCCTTCGCCAAACTGGATGACGCGCTCCGGCAGGTCGGCGGGATACGGCGACACTGCAAGACCGGCCGGAAAAGCAAAGCCGCTCGCGAGCAGTTCTTTATTTAATTTTGCCATCGTTTCTCTC
Source organism: Sporolituus thermophilus DSM 23256 (assembly GCF_900102435.1). Taxonomy (NCBI): domain Bacteria; kingdom Bacillati; phylum Bacillota; class Negativicutes; order Selenomonadales; family Sporomusaceae; genus Thermosinus; species Thermosinus thermophilus. Next base: position 10,244 of record NZ_FNBU01000033.1, read on the forward strand.
CTCTCTTGTAAACATATCGCAATAAACTACTGAATATATTGAACACTGGTAACGTCAAAATAGTGATTATAAGAACCGCGGAGGACACGGAGGAAAAATCTTTTTTTATTCTTCGCGCGATGCATATCGCGCTCTCTGTGCCCTCCGCGGTTAAATGTTGATGTTATTGATGCCTATTTAAGCATCGCTGGGATGTTTTGCAGCCATTTGAGTTTGGGATCGTCATTGGGAGTGAGCTGGCGGCCATGCGGACCGGCCATGACCCACAGGTAGTATACCTGGAAGCCGGGGGCAGCGGCCACGGGATGATAGCCGGCCGGCAGGGCGACGGCGTCACCGTCCTTAATCATGTAGGCCTCGCGCAGCGACAGGTCATCGTTATACATTATCTGAACGCCAAAACCCTCGGTGGGCTTAACCTTGAAGTAATAGATTTCGTCCATCTGGCACTCGTAAGGCAGGTTTTGCGTGTCGTGTTTGTGGGAAGGATAGCTGGACCACTGGCCGGGGAAGGAGTAAGTTTCGCCGACGACGATGCGGTCGACCTTGCCTTCGACATTGGCGACCATGATGTCATACACGTCGCGCTGCCAATTAAGGACGCCGCGGTGGTTGAAAATAACGTCTTCCGGGCGGATAATGAAGGGCGCAAACTGGCGCTCGGCCGGGGCGGACAGGACGGCCACCTCCAGGTTGGGGCTAAGCGCGGCCACTTCCCAGCGGCTATTGATGGGTACATAGACGGCTGTTGCTTTTTCCGCGAAAACATCTTTGCGGGACAAGTTATCGAAAGTTTGGCCGTTGACCGTGATGTGGCACTTACCGGCGAGCAGCACCAGTACGACCTCTTCCCCTTTGGTCTCGGCGCCGTAGCTTTCACCGGCGGCGAGCTTCAGCAGGCCAAAGCCGGTATAGGCCGTTTTCTCGCCGACGGGAATGACCTGGCGAAACCCTTTTTGTTCTTTGGCAGGATAAAAATAACTCATGAATATACCTCCTCTGTATAGTGTGAGCTAGCGCTCAAGGATGGCGGGGCGGTCGAGGCTGAAGCCCCGATACTCAGCTTGAATAACCGGATATTTCCCAGTCGCCGTCAACACGACGGGACCGTCCTCGGCAACAAGAATCGTATCCTCGGATTTGACCCCGGCAATAGTGGGATTCCAGGCATAGACCTGGCCGCTGGCCACGATCTCGGCGCAGTCGGCCGAAGCGCGCAATTCGCGGGAATTATAGCCGGCCAGACCGCCCTGGTGATGATACTGCCACTCGCCGGCAAAGCCCATGTCAGCATAGGCCTGACAGCCAATGGCAAAAATATCGCTCACTTTGGCGCCCGGACGGGTAGCGCCGATAAAGGCGGCATCCACATTGGCAACAGCCTGGTGCCGGGCCCTAAGGTCGGCCGGTACCGGACCAAAGTGAACCAGGCGGGTGACCGAAGCGTACAGGCCGTGCTTTTGGCCGGAAATTACCAGCATGACGTACTTTTGCACCTTCTTGTCTGTGGGCAGCGGGTGCCGGTATTGATAGGCCCGCTCATCGGCAGCAACCAAGCTGACAAAGGCGCTTACGCCCGCGGCGGCAGCCTTTTCTTTCATGAGAGCGGAAATCTCCAGTTCGCTCATTCCCGGCTTGATCGCATAGGCCAGTTCCTCGACGACCGTGGCTGCACTTTTCGCCGCATCGGCGAAGCGGACCCGCTCCTCGGGCAACAGGTTCCAGCGCAGTCTGGCCAGCTTAGCGGCTACTTCGCCTTCGGTAACGACCGGGGCGCCGCCGGTAATTTCCCGCACCATGCTCTGGGCGCCGGCCGCCTCCCACCAGGAGTAGACTGCCTTTTCCAGCGGCAAGCCACTCAGCTCTTCCGTCAGCAGCCGGTCAGCCTCAATATTATTGGCCACCAGATATACCTTATCCGCCGTCACCAACAGGTCGGCACAGGCCTTTTCCACAGCCTGGTTAACAAAGGGGCGGCCGCCGGTCAGCCACCAAAAGTTAGTCTGGCCGGTAATCAGCAGGTTGGCCACGTTTTCCTGCGCCATAAAGGAGCGCAGCCGGGCCAGTTTTTGGTCAAACTCGGATTTGGACCACGCCATTGTAAAACCCCCTTTTCGTTATTCTAAATGGGCGTCCAGCAGCCGCGCTTCCGGCAGGTGCAACAGTCCCTTAAGCGCCAGGGCACAGGCGCCGATGACGCCAGGGTATTCACCCAGTGACGAAACCGCAATCCGCGTTGCGCCGGCGATTTCCGGAAAAGCGTGGGCCGCCACAGCATTAAGCAGCACGGGTTCAAACCGTGCCATGGCCCCGGCCAGGCGCCCGCCGAGGAAGACGGCTTCCGGGTTGTACAGATTAATAACGGCAGCCACGGCTCGCCCGACCCAGTGCGCCGCCCGGCTTAAGAGTTCACCGGCATAGGTCCCGGGCTGAGCCGCGGTCAAAAGGTCGGCCAGCTCAATATCTCTGCTGGTCTGCCACCGCGCTTTGAGTGGATCGCCGTCGGCCAGGCCGGGCAAGTCGCGCCGGGCCTGCTTAATTAGCGCCGGGACGCTGCACAGCGCTTCCAGGCATCCGCGGTTGCCGCAATTGCAGAGCGGACCGCTGTCGTCAATAACAATATGGCCGATCTCGCCGGCATAACCCTGAAATCCCTGCACGATACGGTCATCGAGAATAACACCGGCGCTGATGCCTTCGCCAAGGTTAATGTACACCAAATCACGGCAGCTCACGCCCCCGCCAAACCACCGTTCAGCCAAAACGCAGGCGTTGGAGTTATTTTCGATGAACACCGGCAGGCCCAACGCATCCTCCAGTTTTTCCCGCAAGGGATAGTTTCGCCACGCCGGACCGAGGTTGACCGACCGCTGCACGGTGCCGGTTTTGGCCTGCACCAGTCCGGGAAAGGCTACTCCCACCCCCACAAACGACCGACCCTGCTCGCCCTGATCATTCATGATGCGCCGCAGAAGTTCGACCAGGCTGACCAGGCCGCCAGCAGGCTCGCTCATATCAAGCGGATGGCGCGCAATGTCCGTAGGGTCGTTCATAAGGTCGGCAACACCGACCGCCGTTTCGCCGCGTGTTACCTCCACCCCAATAACATAACCGGCTTTGCTGTTGAAGGTCAGCTTTACCGGCCGGCGGCCGCCCCTTGATTCGCCATAACCGACCTCTTGTACCAAGCCGAGATCGAGGAGTTCACGGATAATGCCGGTAATGGCCGGCGGCGTCAAGCCGGTGATTTGCGCCAGTTCCTGCCGGCCAATAGGACCATGCTCCTTGATAAGATTAAGTACGGTGATGCGGTTGCGCTTCTTGACGTATTTGCTGTTGGCTCCGTTATTGGTCACATTTCCTCTCCTTTCGCCGGCCGGCGCTACCCGGACTGCCGTTGGACTTTTTTAAGTTAATTAACTATTTGTTGTTAATTTAATTCGCGCTTTTCCGTATTATTCCTGCCAATCTCATAAATCTTGACTGGGCAAAAATAAAAAAAGCGCAGACGCACCTTTTTATAAAACCACAAAGGCCGTAAAGGGTAGACCGGGCGCGACGCATGTCGCACCAAAAAAATCCTTTGCAGATCTTCGCGCTCTTCGCGAACTTTGCGGCTAAGAACTTATACTTTCTGATACAAATAATGGCCCGGCGCCGCGGTAAGCGCGGCTCGCCAGGCCAGCGGTTCACTTAGCCCTTTCCGGTTTTACCTGTTGCTTGCGGTATTCGGAAGGACTATAGCCGGTGTGTTTTTTGAAGATATTGCTAAAATAGGCCAGATCGGCATAACCAAGCCGGTCGGCAATTTCCGAAATGCGCAGCGTCGTGGTGGCCAGCAGCCGCTTAGCCTCTTTCATCCTCAGATCGGTCACATAGTCGACAAAACAGACCTGCATTTCCTGTTTAAAGAGCTGGCTAAGATAACTGGGATTCATGTGGATGCGCCGGGCGGCATCGGTCAAATTGATGTTCCCGAGAGGCGTTTCCGCCAGATAGCGCAGCACCTGCTGGATAGGCGACAGGGCCTGCTCATCCGGGCAGGCGGCCACCGCCGCTTCGCGGCGGCGCCGCTGGAGCCAGTTTTCCAGACATTCTTTCATCGCCGGCAGTTCGACCGGTTTAAGCAGATAATCACATACGCCCTGACGGATGGCATTTTGGACAAATTGAAAGTCGTCGTGGACGGTAATGAGGATAACATCCTGGCGGGACTGGCGCTGGCGCAGTTCGCGGACAAAAGCCAACCCGTCCATGACCGGCATCCGGATGTCACTAAGGATGAGTTCCACCTGGTTGGTTTTGAGCCAGTCCAGCGCTTCCAGGCCGTCAGCACATTCATGGACGACGGTAAAGGGCAGACCGGTTTTATCCACCGTCCAGCGCAGAGCCGCCCGCACCCAGCGTTCATCATCAACAATCAGCACACGATTCATACGGCGCCTCCTTCCGATCCGGCATAAATGAGCGGCAGCCGCAATATAGCGACGGCGCCCTGCCCCGGCCGGCTGTCAACCATGACGCCAAACCGCTCATCATACAAGCGGACGATGCGGCGGTGGACATTGACGATACCGATGCTCTGGCCGCCGGCCGTAACATCCTTTTGCTTCAAGTCGGCGCGGATACGTTCCAGCACGGCCGGTTCCATACCGGCGCCGTTGTCCGCCACTTCGACGATATAGGCATCCTCTCCCTCCCGCCGGGCAGACAAAGTGATGACGAGCGGCGCCTCACCGTATTGAAAGCCGTGGGCAAAGCAGTTTTCCAAAAGCGGCCGCAGCGAAAACTTCACAATCTGCAGATCCCAAGCCCATTCAGGAATATCAAGATTATACGTGAACCGGTCACCAAAGCGAAACTGCTGAATCTGCAAGTACAACTGGCAAAACTTAACTTCCTCCCGCAGCGGCACAAGCAGGGCGTGACTGCGCAAGTTGTACCGGAGCAGTTGCCCGAGCGACGCGGCGATGGTCGCGATGTCTTCCATATCACGGGCCAGGGCCATACCGCGCACTGTCTCCAGGGTATTGCAAAGAAAATGGGGGTTAAGCTGGGACTGCAGGGCCTTAAGTTCCATTTCCTTCTGGCCCAGCCGCGCCTCGGTTTCGCGCAGTTTGGTAAAATAAACTTCTTCCATCAGCCCGGCCAGGCGCTCCACCATTTTATTGAAGCCCCGCGCCAGATCACCGATTTCATCTTCAGACTCAACGGCGGCCCGCACGCTGAAATTGCCTACTTCCACGCTCTTCATGACATGCTGCAGGCGGCGGATAGGCCGGATGAGCGAGGCGGCAAACCCGATGCCGAGAAGATAAGCAACCACTAGTGTCACGATAATCGTCCAGGCAATGGTCTGGCCGATATGCGCTGCCCCCCGGGTCAGTTCGTGGTAGGGAATAGAGGTGACAAACCACCAGCCCAGATATGACGACGCACTGTAGGTAAGGAACCGGCGGTCCTTACCGTCCGTAATAAGCCATCCTTGCTCGCCCTTCAGTATTTCCCGGTCCGGGCCGGCGATTTGTTGGCCCAGGCGGCTATCGTCAGGATGATAGACGTAATAGCCTTCCCCATCCAGAATAAATAAATGGCCATTGTGTTTAAACGATACTTTGTCAGCGATTTCCCGCAGGCGCTTGAAGTTAATGTCGATGATAAGCATGCCCCGCGGCTGGAGCGTTTGCGGACTGTAAATGCGGCGGACAAGGGAAATGACCGGCTCTTTGCGGCCGCGCCATTCGCTTACCCGGCTGATCAGCAGCGGGCTGCCGTTGTTCGGAACCAAGTTGTACCAATACTCGCCGGTCAGTTTGTCCACCGGATAGGCGGCGTTCGTCCCGGCCACGTCAAAAACCTGGACATTGTCCACAATGACGATGATATTGGTAATGTCGGCACGGGAATACGCGGCATTTTTCAGCATCCGCTCAATGTCGGCGCGGATGCCGCTTTGCACCGCTTCCTCGGCCGTTTGCATCCGCAGCAGACGGACCATATCAGGGTGGTTGACAATTTTCAGCGAACTGATCTCCAGGTCGCGGATGTAATATTCGATATGGGTCTCGACCTGCTCGATGACTTGCCAGCTGTATTGGCGGGCTTCTTCTTCCAGTTCGAGCGAAGAGCGGTAATAAGAAATCAGCCCGACCAGTACCAAGGGAATAACGACAAGCAGCGCGGAAAAAACAAACAGTTTAGTAGCCAGCGGCCGGTTCTTCATAAACCAATCGCGCCCCAGAAGATAGGCGGTCCAGCGGCGTAGTCTCACGGCATTGCTCCTGATAGCATTTTAATTTTATATTTTCGCTGCCAATCGTCCTTCCCCTTTTGGCACAAGCCCGTAAAAAAATGCCAGAAGGCACAAAGGCCTTCCGGCGTGAGCAAGGGAGTATATTAAATGGAGAGGTAGGCAAAGGAAGTAATTACTGTTACTTGCGGGCCTGGTCGATGGCGTCAAGCATTTCTTTGTACTCGTCGCGATATTTGTCAATAACCGACTTGACCGCATCCTGCCAGGGCTTGACGTCTTTCACCTCGGTAATGGTTACGCCGGCGGCGCGCAGTTTGGTCTCAGCGTCTTTTTCATACTTAGCCCAGGCCTCGCGCTGGAATGCGACAGAGTCAAGCGCGGCTTGCTTGATAATTTTCTTGTCTTCGTCCGACAGCTTATCCCAGGCGGTTTTGCTGATCAGGAGCACTTCCGGGGTGCGCTGATGCTTGTCAAGAATATAGTATTTAGCGGCTTGATAATGGTTGGAAGAGAAGTAGCTGGGATAGTTGTTTTCCGCAGCGTCAATTACCCCGGTCTGCAGGGCGCTGAACACTTCGCCGTAAGGCATGGGCGTAGCGCTGGCGCCAAGGGCGCTAACCATTTCCATGTTAATTTTGTTCTGCTGGACGCGGATCTTCAGGCCTTTGAGGTCGTCGATGCTGCTTAAGGGCTTGCGGGCATAGAAGCTACGAGCGCCCGAATCATAGTAGGCAAGGCCCTTCATTTTCGATTTCTCAAGGCTGTCAAGCAGTTTATTACCGGTATCGCTCTGGAGGAATTTCCAGAGGTGTGCTTCACTGTCAAAGACATAGGGCAGGGAGAGAACGCCGAAGTTCTTATTGAATTCAGCCAGCGGCGCGGCGTTGACGCGGGTGAGCTCGATGGCGCCGAGCTGCACTTGCTCGATAACGGCCTTTTCCTCACCTAGCTGGCCGGAAGGAAACACTTCAATCTTAATACGGCCGTTGGTACGCTCATACACGAGTTCGGCGAATTTCTTGTCACCAAGGGTAGTGGGGTAATCGGGCGGATGCGTTTCCGCCAGGCGCCAGGTGTACTTGGCGCCTTCCGTTTTCTTGTCGCCTTGCGTGCCGCTTTTGGAACCGCAACCGCTGAGCAGCAGCGAACCGGCGACGAGCAGGGACAGGGCAGCCACTACAAGTTTTTTGCCTTTCATGTATCTCATCTCCTTCGGTAAATATTGTGGGAGAGTATCCCCTAGGTACACGGCTACTTAAACAGACTGGGCAGCCAGAGCGACAATTGCGGCACATAGGTGACAAGCATGAGCACGACAATCATGCCGTAGAAGAAGGGCAACATCGCTTTCGTTCCCTGTTCGACGGTAATCTTGCCGATGGCGCAGCCGACGAACAGCACGGTGCCGACCGGCGGGGTAAGCAGACCCATGCCGGCATTAAGGATCATGAGAATGCCGAACTGGATGGGATCCATGCCCAGCTTGGTAACAACCGGCAGCAAGACAGGCGACAGAATGAGAATCATCGGCGCCATGTCCATCGGGCCGCCTAAAAGCAGCAGGAGAATGTTGATCATCAGCAGGATGACAAAGGGACTGTCCGAGACACTGAGGAAAGCCTGGGTAATAAGGTCAGGCAGCTTGAGATAGGCCATAATCCAGCCGAAAGCGTTAGACGCGGCGATGAGGAAGTACACCATGAGCACGATGCGGAAAGTGCGCTTGAGCACAGGCCACATCCGGCTGAGCGGTACTTCCCGGTAAATGCCGAAGGCCAGGATGAAGGCGTAGGTAGCAGCAAGGGCACCGGATTCGGTAGCCGTAAACCATCCGGAAATGATCCCGCCGAGGATGATAACCGCCGGGGTCATGGAGACGATGCCGTGCAGCAGAATGCCGGGAACTTCACTGCGCGGCACCGGGTCGCTCTTCTGATACCCCCGTTTCACGGCAATGATATACCCGGTAACCATCAAGGAGGCCAGGAGCACTAGTCCGGGAATAATGCCGGCAAGGAACAGCGCTTTAATCGATAAGCCGCCGACGGCAATAGAATATAATACCAGGTTGTGGCTGGGCGGCACGACGACGCCCTGAATAGCGGACGAGATGGTGACGCCGACGGCGTAGTCGGCATCATAACCTTTCTTTTTCATCATGGGAATCATAACCGAACCGACCGAGGAAGCGTCGGCCACGGCGGAGCCGGAAATATTACCGAAGAACATGCAGGCGACGCTGTTGACCAGCGCCAAACCGCCGCGCACCCGACCGACCAGGAGGTTGGCCATATTGACAAGACGAATCGCCAGGCCACCCTCGCCCATGATTTGGCCGGTAAGGATGAAGAAGGGAATGGCCAGCAGCGAAAAGCTGCTAATCCCCTGGATCATTTGCTGGCCGACGACCGGCAGCGGGATGTCCAGATAGAGAACGGTGAGCATCGTCGAACCGACAAGCGTTAGGGCGATCGGAAACCGCAGCAGCATCAGCACGACAAAGCTGACGCCTAAGATAGTAATCGCAATGCTATGATCCATTATTCCGCTCCTTCCTCTAAACCTTGGTGACGTTTGGTATCTACCCCGAAGAACTGGAGAGCGGAATAGGCGCAAACCATGAAGCCGGTCACCGGCATGACGGCATACAGCATACTATTGGGCAGCTTGGTGGCCGCCAGGGTGGATTCATGCATTAAGACGGTAAAGTCCCAACCCTGAATAATCAAATAAAGACCAAAAGCGAAGGTGCTAAGCTGGATAAGTTTGTCCAGCCCTTTGTTGAGCCATTTGGGGAACAAGCCGGTGATGGTGTCCATAGCCAAGTGCAGTCCTTCACGAAAACCAATGGCGATGCCCATGAAGGCAAACCATACCAATAACAGCAGCGTTACTTCTTCCGACCAGAAGAACACAAAGTTAAACAGCTTGCGTGTAAAAACCGTCATGGTGACGATGAGGATCATGGACAGCAAGGCCAATAACGCAAATGTTTCCAGCGCCGTGTCCAGAGCCAGCGCAATCCGGCGTAACAGTTGCACCCCATCTCCCCCTTTGCGTTAGATTTTTCATACCTATTTTACCGGCAAAGAGTCGAAACTTGTCACCATATTTTTTTATAATATTTTGTGTTATTTTTAGGTTAATTTTAAAATGTGGTTAACAATAATAAAAAGCTGCCTACAATCGCAGCAGCTTATGCCAATTTATCCATGTTATATTACGCTTCCCAAAGCGGCGAATCAGGCGAAGCAAAAACCAGCCGCAACGCCAGGGCGCAAGCGCCGTACAGGCCGGCCCGCTCGCCAAAAGCCGACCAGCCGATATAGGTGGCTTGGGCCATTTCCGGGAAAGCGTTAGCCGCCACTGTTTCCATAATACCTTTCATCAGCACATCGCCGGCCTTGGCCAGCTTGCCGCCAATAATAAGGGCCTGCGGATTGTACAGGTTGATGATATTGGCCGCCGCTATGCCTACTTTCCGGCCGACCCCCCACATAAGCTGACCGGCGTAAGAAGCCGGGTCGCCCGCATACGCGAGCAGGTGATCGATAGTGAGTACTCCCTGCTCCTGCCAATGCCGTTTAAGCGGCTCCGCCCAGTCAAGCAGCGGAATTTCCCGGTTGGCCCGCTCGATTAAGGCCGGAATAGCGCAAACCGTCTCGAGACAGCCACGGTTGCCGCAGTTACAGAGTTGGCCGCCAGGCTGGACGACGATATGGCCAATCTCGCCGGCATAACCCTGATACCCCTGCAGAAGGGTGTCATGGCAGAGAATACCGGCGCTGATGCCTTCGCCCAGGTTGATATATACCAGATCGGAAACCCCCCGCCCGGCCCCGGCCCAACGTTCGGCGATAACGGCGGCGTTCGCGTTGTTTTCAACCAACACCGGCAGCGGAAGCGCCGCGGCCAACCGCTCGCGGAGCGGGTATCCCTGCCAGGCCGGCCCCAGGTTGACGGCCCGCCGCACCGTTCCTTCCCGGTTGATAAGGCCGGGAAACGCTATGCCTAGGCCAAGAAAGCGATAGCGTGCGTAATCCCGGTCATTTAATATTTTTTTGATCACCGGGATAAGGCAACTAAGCCCTTGGTCGGGTTCGCTCATGTCGATTGCGGTGCTGGTTACTTTTTCACAGCGGCCACTCAAATCGGCGATCCCAATCGTCGTTTCGTGTCGCCTTATCTCCACGCCGATAACATAGCCGGCGGCAGGATTAAAGCACAGCTCCATTGGCCGCCGCCCGCCCTGTGACCGGCCAAGCCCTACTTCCTTCACCAACCCCTGGTTGATGAGCTACCTCACAATACCGGTGATAGCCGGCGACGTCAGCCCGGTCAGATTGGCTAGTTCCTGCCGCGACACCGGTTCCCGCTCCTTAATGATATTCAGCACATTCAAGCGGTTAAGCTTCTTTACATATTTATTGTTGCCGGGCCCGCGCGTCATAACCGTCACCTGCCTGGTAAATCCATAATTATCCTTAAATGTTAATTCTTTGTCCATCTGGTACATCCTGCCGGAAATATAGGCCGGCCGTTAAAATTCATAGCAGCAGGCTGACCGGCACCAAAAAAACAGCAGTGCCCCGGCAAAAACCGGCGGCACCGCTGTTTTCGTTATTTACGGGCTTTGTCAATGGCCTCAAGCACTTCTTTGTATTCGGGGCCATATTTGTCGATAACCGGTTTAACGGCCGCCTGCCAGGGCTTAACATCGGTAACTTCGGTGATGGTTACACCGGCGGCTCGCAGTTTGGCCTCCGCTTCTTTCTCAAATTTATCCCACAGTTCGCGCTGAGTCTTGACCGAATCAAGCGCGGCCTGTTTAATGATTTTCTTATCTTCATCCGACAGTTTATCCCAGGTAGCCTTGCTCACCAGCAGCACTTCGGGTACCCGCTGGTGCCTGTCGAGAAGGTAATATTTGGCCACTTGGTAGTGATTTGAAGAGTAGTAGCTGGGATAATTGTTTTCCGCGCCGTCAATTACGCCGGTCTGCAGGGCGCTGAAGACTTCGCCGTAGGGCATCGGCGTCGCGCTGGCGCCAAGGGCGCTGATCATATCCATATTGATTTTACTTTGCTGGACGCGGATTTTCAGGCCCTTCAGGTCATCAAGGCTCTTAATGGGCTTGCGGGCATAGAAGCTGCGCGAACCGGAGCTGTAATAAGCCAGGCCCTTCATCTTGGATGTCTCCAGGCCGTCCAGCATTTTGTTGCCCATGTCGCTGCTTAAGAACTTCCACATATGCTCGTCGCTGTCAAAAATGTACGGCAGCGACAGTACGCCAAGCTGCTTATTGAATTCGGCCAACGGCGAGGCGCTTACGCGCGTAAACTCGATGGCGCCTAACTGCACCTGTTCGATGACGGCCTTTTCTTCACCCAACTGGCCGGAAGGGAATACTTCGATTTTGATACGGCCGTTGGTCCGCTCATAGACCAGTTCGGCAAACTTTTTGTCGCCCAGCGTAGTGGGATAATCAGGTGGATGCGTTTCGGCCAGCCGGAAGGTATACTTGGCGCCTTCTTTTTTTTCGCCTGTCGTCTTGGCGCTCCCGCCGCAGCCTGTAACCAGGACCGCACCGGCTACCAGGAGCGACAGCGCCGCGGCAAATAGTTTCTTGCCCCTCATTATGTAAAATTCCCCTCCTAAAATTTGTTCGGGCATCCCGACTGCACCAACAGGCGGGACGTACCCCGTCCATCTTCATTGTACGGGGTTTTTCTTTTTCAAATAATAAGGTTTTTTTAGAAAATTTTGTGTTTTATTTAGGAAAATACTGAAAAATTTAATAAAAAAAAGCGGCCTACGCCGCTATTACATATTCGCGTCATCAGTATTCACATTCAATGCCTGGTTGCGAATCCGCGGACCCTCATGCGGCGTGCCGTTAGGCTCGCTGTCATATACAGCGTCATAGCCCAATTGGTCCCGGTCTACCATGTTCCATATCCGACGCTTTTTATCGATGTAGACCACCTCCTTACGCATTATTTTCTCCGTTCCGGGCCGGCAAAAAAGTGGTGGTTTATGGTAGTTAGGCTTTCTGTGTATCCGTTGTGCTGAGCACATATACTTTGACGTTTTTGATGCCAAAATCTTCGGCTTGCTTCACTGTTGGCAGGGCAATATCAATACGATTGCCCTTTATCGCCCCGCCGGTGTCTTCAGCTACGGCATATTGGCCGGTGCCGTCAGGAAACTGGATATACACCCGCGAGCCCAGCGGAATAACGTCGGGGTCAACGGCAATAACACCTGGCCGAATTTTGGTACCCAAGTATGTTCTGTCTCCCCATTGGTCGTTGTCGTGAGGGCCTGGCGCGTACGCTGTCGCGACAATATCCAAAACCTGTTCAAATTCTTTCGGCGCTGTTTGGCGAGCCGTCACTTGCTTTTTCTGGGCATTAGCGTTAATCTGCGCGGGATCTTTCGCCTGATCTTGTCCAACTTGTTGCTGCGTCGCGACCGGGGCGTCGGCATTGGGATTAACGGCGGCATGGGCAACCGCGGCAGGAAGTCCCGGCAGCATCGTCGACGTAAGAACCGCGGCTCCGGCGAGTGCGGCCGCCAGCCGGCGATACCTGCGTTTAAGCCGTTTAATACGTTTGCGGTGACTTTTATGTTTCATGGCAGTATCCCCCTTTTGGGTATCTTTAATTTTAGTTTGGCACTAAACTATCATAATAATGCAAAAACCACCCAGAACGATATGTAAAAAGCCCATCTACCAACAGGCAGATGGGCGAAAAAAGATAACTGTCTGTAAAAAAGAGCACCTAGTGTTAGGTGCTCTTTTGTGTAACCGGCGTCTACCTATCCTCCCAGGCCTTCTCCAGCCAAGTACTTTCGGCGTTTACGGGCTTAACTGCTGTGTTCGGTATGGGAACAGGTGGGTCCCCGTAGCTATCGACACCGGATATTTATTTGGGGAAAATCCCTCAAAACTGCACAGAAGATTTTGTTTACGCATTTTAGTATTTTGCCTTGTTTAGGTCAAGCCCTCGGCCGATTAGTACCAGTCCGCTCAAGCGGTTGCCCGCCTTACACTCCTGGCCTATCTACCTTGTCTTCTACAAGGGGCCTTACCAGTCTTCACTGTGAGAGACCTCATCTTAAGGCCGGTTTCACGCTTAGATGCTTTCAGCGTTTATCCGTTCCGGACGTAGCTACCCAGCTGTACACCTGGCGGTATAACTGGTACACCATTGGTCCGTCCACTCCGGTCCTCTCGTACT
>NZ_FNBU01000034.1 GCF_900102435.1 Sporolituus thermophilus DSM 23256
GTTTATAATGATAAAAATAATGATTTTACCACAAAAAAAGCAGGGTTAAGGGTATCATACCTACCTGTGACAAAAAACCTGCTGTAGGGCTTGCTATGCGGTCTAGAGGGAAACAATTTCCCTTCCTGTTTTAGAACGGTTTTAAAGGTAGATTACCTAACATTAGAAAACGCCTGGCAACAGTTTTGTTCATTATATTTATGCATTGATTCTGCATATTTAAAACATATATTCATGCATAAAACCAACAGCCAGGCATATGATTTTGCCTGTTTTTGTATCGTAGAATGTGGACATTTTGCTTGTTTTCGTTCATGGTGTTGTTTGTTATGTCCGATAACACAGCTTATGTTAAATTGCTCTATACCTGGTATACAGAGTCACGAAGGGGTTTGTTGTTAACTTATGTTGTTATTATGTCGACAATCCCTGTTAAAAGCAAGGGGGTAAATTTTGAGAATCCAAAGCCGGGTACCTGGCACGACAGGCGACGGTATTGTGTTTGGGGAAGGTGTTTGTAGTGATTTTTAAAAAAAAACCTGCTTGTATAAATATATTATGTTTGGTATATTAAGACTTAGGAAGGGAGAGTACATGGTTCTTTGGGAATGTATGTTTGATTTTGAATTGAAAAATGGTCATGGATATAGGTATTATCTAGCTTGAGTGTGTGGGGGCGTAGCTCAGTTGGGAGAGCGCATGGTTCGCATTCATGAGGTCGTGGGTTCGAATCCCATCGTCTCCACCAGGAAAATCAAGGCTTCGTGGGTATCGCGGAGCCTTTTGTTATGTTAAATTGGTGACAGTTTAGTGACAATTACTTAAAAACAAGTGCCAATAAAGACCAATAAAAAACTTAAGCAGGCTAGTTATGCCTGCTTTTTATTTTGGCTTGTTCTATTGTCTGCTGCAGGATGGCCGCCATTTTGTCAGCGGTTTCCTGTTCGGCTGATTTTAGAAGGTGGGAGTAAATATTCATGGTTGTTGAAGTTTGAGCATGGCCTAGTTTTCCGGCGACTTTAAATTGTGCTACTGGTCGGTTTTTAAGGCTGGATCGCTTTTTTAACCCTATGGCATTACCCAGGTGTAGGCAGCAGCGATGATAGGTAAGAATGTTTACTAGGCCGCTCGTTTGAGCAGCCTATTGAGTTTTTTGGGGGGCTATCTTGTTTGTTTAATCGTTAAAAAATTTTGTGATTTGGCTTACAGAATAGAAACACGGGAAGAAGTTACTCATGTTCTTGTAACATGGGTAATTTTTTTGTTTTTTTACTCATATTTTATTGAGATAGAACGTTACCTGGTATATAATGGTAATAGAGAGGTGAAGCTGTATGGATCAAGTAAAGCTTTTACCGCCAGAAGCGGAGCTTGAAACCAAGACGGTGTTAAAGCAACTGGCAAGGTCGCATAGGGCGTTGGCGGAGCTTAAAGGGTTTGCCGATATGATACCAAATAAAAATATTCTTATTAACGCTGTAACTATTAACGAAGCCAAAGATAGCTCCGAAATCGAAAATATTATTACCACGCATGACGAACTGTTTAAAGCGATGTCGCTTGAGAATTATAACAACCCGGCGGCAAAAGAGGTGGTAAACTATAGAACCGCGCTTTGGCATGGCTATAAACTGGTGAAGGAAAAACAACTCCTGACAACCAACATGATCATTGAAATTCAGCAGTTGATCGAAAATAACCGGGCCGGGATAAGAAAGCTTCCGGGTACCGTGCTGAAAAATGCCGCTACTGGGGAAGTGGTATATACTCCGCCAAGTGGCGAAAAGGAAATATTATTCTTTTTGGCTAATCTTGAGCAGTACATAAACGACGATTTTGATAACATTGATCCGCTCGTTAAGTTAGCTGTTGTCCATTATCAGTTTGAAATGATACATCCGTTTTATGACGGCAATGGCCGGACAGGCCGGATAATAAATGTCTTGTATCTTGTCTTAAAAGAGTTGCTGGATAGTCCTATCCTTTATCTCAGCAAATATATTATCCGGAACAAATCGGCATATTATAGATTACTGCAAGAGGTCAGGACAAAGGGAAATTGGGAAGAATGGGTGCTGTTTATGCTGGAAGGGGTGGAGCAGACCGCCGAGGAGACATTATTACTGATAAAGCAGATAAATAGTGTGATGGAGAAAACAGCTGAAGACGTTAAACAGGCACTTCCCAAAATTTATTCAAGGGAATTGATAGATTTATTGTTTTATGAATTTTACACTAAGATTCCATATATCGAAAGGGGGCTTAACGTTTCGCGGAAAACCGCTTCCGGGTATTTGGCGGCGCTAGAAGAAAAGGGTTTTTTGGTGTCGCAAAAGATCGGCAAGGAAAAAATCTTTTTAAATACGCGCTTGTTTGAAGTTGTGCGCCAAGCCGGTATGCAAAAATAGGTTTGTTGTGCAGCGCAAATAACTTCCCGTATTTTTGCCGGGAGAATGGGCGCAAAATCCTAGAAAACCTTTCGTGCATTTTCGTTGGCCGTTTTTTCAGTGGTAGTATCGACGACGATAGGGTATCAATTTCTTTATCTGTGCAGGTGCAATGCTCATTAAGCGAAAAAACGCGTAGGCATTGACAACATCCGTTTGTTCCCTTCCCGTGTGGGTTTTGTCGACTTCATGGAAGGGGATTATTTTGGTGTTGGCAATTGCTTTTTTTATGCCAAATTGTAATTTTAACTGTGCAGTTTATTGCCATAAACACCATAAGGGTCAATGGCCAGCGCGCGCAAGGCAGCGACAATTCTGGCCTGGGTTGGCCCTCAAGGCGGTCGAGGTATCGTTCGGCATCGCGCGATGCACCACCTTGGGGAGATGCCGGATAATCCGGATAATCCGGATAATCTGCTTGCGTTCGAGCATACATACCATCCTTTCCCCAATCGCCTCACTACTCACAGTATACCGGCCGCGGCTGGTTCAAAGGGCAAAATGAGCTGGCGCTGCACTTGGCGCAGCCTTTTATTGTATTATATTTTTATATAGCGTTAGCATAGCATCGAATTGCAAAGGGGGGAACGACTGTGGACCAAGAAGTTCTTGGAGAAATTGCCGCAGCCTGGCGCAGTGCCGACAATATTGTTGTCTTTACCGGCGCCGGCATGAGCACCGAGTCGGGGTTGCCGGACTTTCGCTCTAAACAGGGTTTATGGGAAGACCGGCCGGAAACGCTCGCCACCTTGGCGGCACTGAAGGCTAAGCCTGACGAGTTTTACTTTTTTTATCAATGGCGGATTGCCCGCCTGTGGGAAGTGCGGCCAAACCCTGGGCATTTGGCGCTGGCGGAACTAGAGCAAGCCGGCTTTGTAACAAGGCTGGTTACACAAAATGTCGACGGGCTGCATCAGCGGGCTGGTTCGCAAGGGGTTGCAGAACTCCACGGTACGTTACGAACAGTAAGCTGCACAGAATGCGGCAGCCAATATGACAGCCGACAAATGTTACCCCATAATAATACTTGGGAAGAAGATTATAAAGCAGGGCGCTACCGTCATGGGAGCGAGTGTTATTGTCCCCGGTGCCAAGGGCAGCTACGGCCTGATGTTGTTTTGTTCGGCGAGCCGCTGCCCGACAACGCTTGGAATGAGGCTGTCCGGTGGAGCCGTAAAGCGGATTTTTTTGTGGTCATCGGCTCGTCGCTTGTTGTCAGTCCGGCTAATTACCTGCCCCAATTGGCAGTCGAACAGGGCGCTAAACTGCTTATCATTAATAGTGATAGCACGCTGCTGGATGATGCAGCGGCCTGGCTAATACGGGAAAAAGCAGGAGAAGTGTTGGTGCGGTTAAAGGAACTAATCTTGCGTCCATAGTTTTACGCCATAAGTTTTACGAAATTGAAAGGATCCGGAATAGGACTAACCACAGTCTTGTTCCGGATTTTAATTTAGGAGCCGCCTATAAGCAAAAGGTTTGTGACTAAATTTATTTACAAAATTGGTAATTTTTTCATGATAACATGCTATAATTAAATGCGAGTTTATTTGTAGTAGACATTGGTTGTAAATTGACCGAGGAGGTGGCTTTTAAAACCACGTTAACACCAAAAGTTAACAAATTTTTTTAGCAATGGGAGGGGTGTTATGACAGACAAAGTTTTACCAACGCAGTCCGGCAATATAGCGCCAAAACCGGAAAAGAAACAATCGGAAGAGCTGCATGTCTACGCCTTAATGTTTGGTTTTGTTGTTCTTTTAGCCGCTTTGACCTGGATTATTCCTGCCGGCGAATATCAACGGGTTAAACAAGGCGGGATGACAAAAGTTGTTGCCGGAACGTTCCATACCGTTCCTGCTAATCCCCAAGGTATTTTTGATATATTTGCCGCTGTTGTTAAGGGCTGGGAGCAAGCAGCCAATCTGATTTTTATGATATTCTTCATCGGCGCAGCAATTAAAATTCTGGAAGAAACCGGTGTGATCGGTGCAGGTATGACCCGGCTGGTGTCTAATCTCAAGGGCAAAGAAATGTATGCCCTTGCCATTGTAACGCTTATTACCTCATTTGGCGGTGCCATCGGCGTGCTGGCTAACTCGGTGGTGGCGCTTATGCCGTTGGGGCTTATGCTTTCGAAAGCGCTTGGTTATGATGAGGCGGTAGGGCTGGGGATGATTTATTTGGGGGCTTATGCCGGGTTTAATGTTGGCTGGGCCAATGTATCAACCGTTGGTATTGCCCAAAGTATCGCCGAACTGCCGCTCTTTTCCGGGCTCTGGATGCGCGTATTCTTCCACCTGTTCAATGTCGTCATAATCATTGCTTTTCTTTATTTATACTGTAAACAGATTAAGCAAGACCCGACCAAGAGCCTGACTTACGGCCTGGACCGTCCGGCGGCGTCAACTATAAACGGTTTTGGCGAAGTGGGTGAATTTACTCTTCGGCATAAACTGGTAACCTTAATTGTATTAGTCGGATTTGGAGCCATTATCTACGGTTCGATGAAGCTCAATTGGGGGATAAGTCATTTCTCGATAGCCTTCCTGATGATGGGTGTTGCGGGTGGTTTAACCGGGGGGCTTGGCGTTAACGGCACCTGTAAGGCCTTTGTAAGAGGTCTCAATTCCATCGTGTTTGCGGCATGCGTGGTAGGCATGGCGCGCGCCATTTCGGTGGTAATGGTGGAGGGGAAAATCATTGATACCATTGTCCACTATCTTTCTTTGCCGATTGGCAGTATGGGACCGGTGCTTGGCGCGAATATGATGTATGTGGTCAATATTATCGTCAACTTTATTATTCCGTCCGGCTCGGGGCAGGCGGTGACCGTAATGCCGCTTATGGTTCCTTTGGCCGACCTTACCGGTATAACCCGGCAGGTGGCAGTTCAGGCCTTCCAGTTCGGCGACGGCTTCGCCAACTGTATTGCGCCCACGGCCGGTACATTAATGGCTTGTCTGGGGATTGCCGGAATTCCCTTTGACCGTTACGCCAAATGGTTTTTGCCGGTCCTGGCAGTTCAGCTGCTGCTGGGAGCAGTGGCGATAACGGTATTGCAGATGATCGGGTGGCAAGGCTAGTCCGGCAATACCGGTTTCAACAGGCAAATATAAGGGGGAGAAACTATGGTGCAATACGATGCTTTATATAATCCCTATCCTTCACGCCGGAGCGTGGTGTATGCCAGAAAAGGGATGGTGGCCACAACTCAGCCGTTAGCGGCCCAGGCCGGTCTGGATATGCTCAAGCGCGGGGGCAATGCGATTGACGCGGCGATTGCGACGGCTGCTTGCCTTACCGTGGTCGAGTCCACTTCGAACGGGATAGGCGGCGATGCCTTTGCCTTAGTTTGGACGCAAGGGCAGCTGCATGGGCTCAATGCCAGCGGCCCGGCCCCGCGGGGGATATCGGCCGATATTATTAGAAAAGGCGGTTACGAAAAAATGCCGGCGTTTGGCTGGATACCGGTTACCGTTCCGGGAGCGCCGTCGGCCTGGGCGGAACTATCCCGAAAGTTTGGCAAGCTACCACTCACCGAGGTGCTGCGGCCTGCGATCGAGTATGCGGAAACCGGTTATCCCGTGTCGCCGGTGATCAGCAAGCTCTGGCAGCTGGGGGTCGACCGCTACAAAGCGCTGCCGGGGGAAGAATTTAAATATTGGTTTGAGACTTTTGCGCCGGCAGGACGGGCGCCAGCGGCCGGGGAAATTTGGCGTAGTCCTGATCACGCCCGGACGCTGCAGCTGATTGCCGAAACACAAGCCGAGGCGTTTTACCGGGGCGAGCTGGCCGAAAAAATTGATGCCTTTTCCCGGCGGTATGGCGGTTACTTGCGGCAAGAAGATTTAGCCGCTTATCGGCCAGAATGGGTAGAGCCCATAAAAGTCAATTACCGGGGCTATGATGTCTGGGAAATCCCGCCCAATGGGCACGGCCTGGTAGCCTTGATGGCCTTGAACATCCTTAAAGGCTTTGATTTTGCGGCGAAAGAAGCGGTCGATACCTACCATAAGCAGTTTGAAGCTATCAAGCTGGCCTTTGCCGATGGTATGAAGTATATAACAGACCCGGCCAGAATGAAAGTAAGGGTGGAAGACCTGCTGTCTGACGCTTATGCGGCCGAAAGAAGAAAACTAATTACCGATAAGGCGCTTACACCTGCGCCCGGACAACCGCCGAAGGGCGGCACGGTCTATCTTGCCACCGCTGACGGTGAAGGCAATATGGTTTCGTATATCCAGAGCAACTATATGGGCTTCGGCTCCGGGTTGGTCGTTCCGGGAACAGGCATAAGTCTGCATAACCGGGGCAATAACTTTTCCCTTGATCCGACGCATGACAACTGTATTGAGCCAGGCAAGAAACCCTATCATACTATTATTCCAGGCTTTTTAACCAAAGACGGAAAAGCGGTAGGACCTTTTGGCGTCATGGGCGGCTTCGTGCAGCCGCAGGGACATGTTCAGGTTGTTATGAATACGGTTGATTTTGGCCTTAATCCACAGGCCGCGCTTGATGCGCCGCGTTGGCAGTGGACCGAAGGAACAACCATCGAAATTGAGCACGCTTTTCCCGAGTATTTGGCCGAGGCGCTGCAGCGTATGGGCCATAATATTAAGCGCACCGTAGGCAATCATACTATGGGACGCGGTCAAATTATCTGGCGAAATGACCAAGGAGTGCTAACCGGGGGCACCGAGCCGCGGGCCGACGGCGTAGTGGCTGCGTGGTAAATAATAAAGGCCTGCAATATTGAATATTGCAGGCCTTATATGTGCGCCCAGCATGGGCGCTGGCTTGGTGGTGAAAACTATTATGGCAAGGTGGCGCCGGTTTGTTGTTGTCAAGCAGGGTCGTTTACCGCGAGGCTGGGTCTTTTGCAAGGGTTACAAAATGCTTTGTCAAGTTGGAATTTCCGGAAGTATTTGGGAAGTATACAAAAAACATTAATTGTGTTTATAGACAGAGGGCAAAAGTATTGCTATATTATATAATGATTACATTTTTTCCAAGGAGAGAGGCGGAAAATGAATAAAGTTAACGATGTTTTGGGGACTACCAATAGGGGCAATCCCGTAGAGTCAGGACTGTGTACTCTTTGCCGGGCAGATTGTCAGGGAAAGTGCGAGACTTGGTTGTCCAGCATCCGGGGGAGAAAGTTGCTATATCCCCGTGACTTTGGCGTCGTAACGGCGGGTAGCGGTAACACGACTCATGTCGGCGTGTCTTACAATTCAATTAGGATTCAAGGTTACAACTATGGCGCTCAGGGCCTGCCACCGGGTCTTTCCAATTCTCCCGACGATTGTATTTTCCCTAATGTAAATCTGGAGAGTGAATTTGGCAGCGAGGTAAAAACAAGATGCAGAATGCCGCTTATGACCGGCGCGCTTGGCTCAACCTTTATTGCCGCCAAGTATTGGGAGTCTTTTGCTATAGGAGCGGCTTTGGTGGGGATTCCGATTGTCGTTGGTGAAAACGTTGTCGGTGTTGACAAGGCATCGGTCATTTCTAATGGTAAGATAACCGAAGCGCCCGAGCTTGATCGGCGGATAAATTGTTATTTACGCTATTATGATGGATATGGGGCAATTATCGTTCAGATGAATGTCGAGGATACCAGAAATGGTGTTGCCGAATACATCATAGATAAATATGGTGACAAGGTTGTACTCGAGCTTAAATGGGGTCAAGGCGCTAAAGATATTGGCGGCGAGATTCAGGTTAAAGATCTTGATTACGCTATCTTTTTAAAAGAGCGGGGATATGTTGTCGATCCCGATCCGACACTGCCTGAAGTTCAGGAAGCTTTTAAACACGGGGCGATCAGAACCTTTGCGCGACATAGCCGGCTTGGCTATACCAACATGTCGTCGGTAGAGCAGGTCCAGGAAGACTTTATGAATAACATCCAGTATTTAAGGGATCTTGGATACAAGCGGATTACACTAAAAACAGGTGCTTACGGTATGGAGGCGCTGGCAATGGCGATGAAATTTGCCACCGATGCCAAATTGGATTTATTGACGATAGACGGTTCCGGCGGCGGGACCGGAATGAGCCCGTGGAATATGATGGAAACTTGGGGTGTACCTGCCGTCCTGTTGCATGCCAAGGCCTATGAATATGCTACGGTGTTGGCCAGCAAGGGCAAAAAAGTAGTAGATCTTGCTTTTGCCGGCGGTCTTGCGCGGGAGGACCACATATTTAAGGCTCTCGCCCTGGGGGCGCCATATGTGAAACTTGTTTGTATGGGCAGGGCGTTGATGATTCCGGGCTTTTTGGGTTCCAATGTGGAGGGCGCCTTACACCCTGAGCGCAAAGCAAAAGTAAGCGGAAATTGGGATAATTTGCCGCCAAGCTTCAAAGAATATGGGTCGTCGCCACAGGAAATATTTGCCGGCTACTATGATGTGCAGAAGAAAGTTGGTAAAGACGAAATGAAGAATATCCCTTATGGCGCGATTGCAATGTGGACACTTGCCGATAAACTGGCTGCCGGGCTTCAGCAGTTAATGGCAGGGGCAAGAAAGTTTACAGTTGCGGCAATTTCAAGGTTTGATATAGCCGCCGCCAACCGTGAAACCGAGAGGGAAACAAAACTTCCCTATATTACGGACATTCAGAACGAAAGCGCGTATAAGATCCTTAATTCTTAATTGTTAGTTACCCGTTATAAAAAATAGCGATAAATATTCGAGGGACTACCCGGAGCAGGTAGTCCCTCTTTTGCTGTCTTGATGAAAATCACCAACTCCGTTTTCGAAATGGCCGAGTGAGGAGCGGTGAGGCAGGACAAATCACATATTTTGCGAAAATATAAAATCATGGTTGTTTTTGTCCGGTTCAACTGACATGTCTGGCGGAAAATGTATCGTTGCTCCGAACAATGGTGAAAATTGACGTCCGGCAAAAATAAAGAAGGGCAGGCGAGGTGGTAGCTTTGCCTGATATCGGACCGCTGCTGTGGGATATTGTCCGGAATGTTGCTCTGGTCGGGATAGGGGCGTACCTGACTACCCGGCTTCCTTCCATTCGCCGCGCTCTAACGGCATCGGAATACCGGTTGTTCGACAGATTAATATTGGCGATGGTATTTGGGGCTTTTTCCGCTTTCGGCAACTGGATCGGCATTCCGGTAATGGGTTCGTTTGCCAATACCCGTATCGTCGGCCCGGTGGCCGGAGGACTATTGGGCGGGCCGCTGGCAGGCATCGGCGCCGGCATTATCGGCGCCATCCCCCGCTACTTTATGGGCGGCTTCACGATGTGGGCGGCGGTACTGGCTAATATTGCCGCCGGCTGCATTAGCGGGATGGTTCGCAAAAAATGCGGGGCGCAGCGTATCAACTTAAAGGTAGCGTTGGCGACGGCCGTGCTCTGCGAACTGGTGCTCAAGGTCCTGGTTTTAACCCTTTCTAAGCCTTTTTCCGCGGCCTGGGAGCTGGAAAAAGTCATTGCGCTCCCGACCATTATCGCGAACAGCCTGGCAGTGGGGCTTTTCATATATATTGTCCGCGACGTGTTTGCCGAGCAGGAGAAAGCCCAGGCCCGGTCGGCCCAACAGGCCATTCGCATGCTGCAGCAGACCAGCGGCTTTATGCACAAAGGGTTGAACAGGGACACTGCCGGCAATGTGGCCCGGATCATTTACCGTGAAACAAACGCGGCCGCGGTGGCGATCACTGATACGGAAAAAGTGCTCGCCTTTGTCGGCGCAGGCGCCGATCATCATCGGCCCGGCCAGCCAATTTTGACAGAGGCCACGAAACAAGCCATTAAGGACCGCCGGACAATAATCATCAATAATAAAAATGAAGTAGGCTGTCCTACCAAGGGATGCCAGCTTACGGCCGTAGTAGCTGTGCCGCTCATTGTCAGTGATGAGCTCGTTGGCGCCATTAAGCTGTACAAAACCGACAATGAGGTTATTTCTTCCTATGAAGCCGAGCTGATCCGGGGTATTGCCGATTTTCTGAGCCTTCAATTGGCCCAACGCAAACTTGTCGAGCAGCAAATGCTGCTTGCCCAGGCGGAGTACAATATGCTTAAAGCCCAGATTAATCCCCACTTTTTGTTTAACACACTGGGCACTATCAGAGCGATGACTCGGATAGATCCAGGTACGGCCCGAGCCCTGATTAAGGACTTATCCGATTTTTTGCGCAGGGTCTTGAACCGGGAAGAGGAAATAACAAGTCTGCGGGAAGAACTGGAAACCGTTCGTATTTATGTTCGGATTCAGCGCGAGCGGTTCCAGGACAGGCTGAGATTTTTCGAACATATCCCGGAAGAACTTTTAGACTGCCGGGTGCCGGTGTTTTCGCTCCAGCCACTGGTGGAAAACGCCGTAAAACATGGTGTATCACCGAAAAAAACCGGCGGCACAGTTATTCTCCGCGCGTGGAAAGACCAAGACGACTTATGTATTGCGGTCGAAGACGACGGTGTAGGATTTGCGGCGGCGAAAAGAGAAGCGGGCGGCGGGATTGGCCTATACAATGTCCATAAACGACTACAAATACTTTATGGAAATAAATATGGCCTGCGTATTGAGAGTGCCGAAAAAGAGGGCACGCGGGTTATTGTCCGTCTGCCTGAGGCACGAGCGGGAGTGGTGGCGTGAATAAGCTGAAAGTTCTCATCGTGGACGACGAAGAAATTATGTGCCGCGAACTGAAATACCTGCTGGAAGAACAAGGGGTGGCCGAGGTTGTCGGCGTTTGTTACAACGGCGAAGATGCGCTGGCCATGGTTGGCTCAATGAAACCTGACGCCGTTTTCTTGGATATCCGGATGCCGGGGCTCAGCGGCCTGGAAGTAGCCCGCCGCCTGTCCGGCCTGAAAGACCCCCCGCACGTGGTTTTCGTCACCGCCTTTAGCGAGTTCGCCGTCGAAGCGTTTGAAGTCAATGCCCTGCACTATATTCTAAAACCCTTTGACGAGCAGGATATTGAGAAAGTTATGCGGCGGCTTATGCGCGTACGGCCAACGTTTTCCCAAGCGCCGCGACACTTTCGCAAACTGTGCGTTGAGGGGCGGGACAGGCTTGAAGTTATTGATGTGGATCGGATTCAGGTCATCTACGCCAAGAACCGTATGGTCTATATTCAGACTGTTGACGGGGAGAAATATACAGCAAAACATTCTTTACAGGAATACGAGGAAATATTGGACGGGCGCCAGTTTTTTCGCTGCCACCGCAACTATATTGTCAATGTCGACCGGATCAAACAGCTTGCTGCGTGGTTTCACCGCGGCTATATGCTGACCCTCGCGGGCAAGGAAGAGGTAGAGGTGCCGGTGGGCCGCATTTATGCCAAAAAGCTCAAAGAATACATTCAGTTTTAATAACAAGGGGCAAAACCACAAGCCGACGGACTGTCGTATGCTTGTGGTTTTTTGTATCGCCTTTTGTGTGGTTTAGTCCCGATTTTGTGGCGCTCGTCAAAAAATGATGTACTAAATTAAATATTCGCAATACCATCAAAAGTAAAGCCGGACTAGCAGGGGACGTCTTAATTCCGACCGGCAGATTCCGGTTAAGTGGAGGGACGCCGCTCCGGCAAAAATCGGACTATGGGGGAATAGTTGCATGGCCAACCGTTTTGAGGAATGGGGCAAAAAGTATGGCTTAATTGCCGCAATTTTAACCGGACTTGCCATTTGGGCAATCCCTACCCCGGCGACCATGACCGTTACCCAGCATAAATTGCTGGCGATCTTCGGCGGGGCGGTGGTTGCCTGGATAACTATCGGCATCAATTTTGCCGTAAGCACCTTTGCCATTATCACATTATTATATTTTTGGGTCGGCAATCCTGACGGCAAACTGGACAAGGCAGGGCAGCTCATCCGCAATGCTGATTTCGCCGTAGGTGGCTTTGCCTCGTCGTCGCTGTGGCTGTTAGTGACCGGTTTTGTCATTTCTATCGCCATGACCAAATCAGGGGTAGCCAAACGGTTGGCGCTGCACATGATGCGCATTTGGGGGCGCACACCGGCGGGGGCGGTTTATGCTTCCATGCTGGCCAACTTTATAATCGCCCCGCTAACGCCGTCGAATACTGCCCGCACCGCCGCCATGCTGCCCATCATGGAAGGCATTGCCGAAGCCTACCAGGCCGTACCCGGGCGGAGCAATTTCGGCAAAGCCCTAATGTTGGCCGGTACCTTTACTTCAAATATCACCGGGTCAGCCTTTCTTACCGGCACCATTCCCAACCCCGTGGCGGTCGGCATGATTGCGGCCGCGGCGGGAGCATCGCTGTATACCACCTGGAGCTATTGGGCGTTGGCGGCGGTGCCGACCAACATTATTATTTTGTATCTTACGGGCCGGCTGCTGCTCAAGATGTTTCCGCCGGAAGTGACGGCACTGCCTGGCGGCGTTGATTATATCAAGCAGGAACTTGCCGCCATGGGGCCGATGTCCGCCCGGGAAAAGAAAGCCATTTTCTACTTTTTGGTCGCCCTTGTCCTATGGTCTACAGATATCTTTCATAAATTTAACTCCACGATGGTGGCTTTCCTGGTTTCGTTGCTTATATTTATCCCGAAGAT
Organism: Sporolituus thermophilus DSM 23256; assembly: GCF_900102435.1. Lineage (NCBI taxonomy): Bacteria > Bacillati > Bacillota > Negativicutes > Selenomonadales > Sporomusaceae > Thermosinus > Thermosinus thermophilus. Next base: position 13,017 of record NZ_FNBU01000034.1, read on the forward strand.
TGGCGTTCTGGAGTGGAAGGAAACGGAAAAATCGTTGCCGTGGGAGCTGTTTGTCTATTTCGGCGGCGTGCTGACCCTAAGCGGGGCCTTGATGAAGACCAAGGCTTTCGAATGGCTGATAAAAACGCTGTTGGCCACCCTGGGACTCCAGAATATCCCCATGATGCCGCTGCTCATCATTTTGATCGGTTTCAGCATCTTCAGCCATGTCATCTGGTCAACGACAACGGCCATGGCCGGGGTGATGATTCCCATCTATATCGGTCTTGCCCAGACATTGGGCTTCAATGTCGTAGCCTTTGTGTTGCCGCTGGCGATTATGATGGCTTATGCTCTCTTTCTTCCCTTTAATACCATGGGCAACATCATCATGTTTGGCACAGGTTATTATACCGTTACCGAACAAATCAAGTCGTCGGTCGTGCTGGGGCTTATCATCTGGGGACTGTGGATTGTTACCGCCTTTACCTGGTGGAAGTGGATTGGCCTGCTATAATGTAATATATTGGTTAGGGAAGGAGCGGTTAATATGGCAAAATTGCCGAAAATGGTGCGCATAAAGCAGATTTTTGCCCGGCCGCGGGTAGACGATGCTAGCGCCGTAGCGGCAGCTGAGCTGGTTAAGCTGAAGCTGAAAGACCGGATAAAACCGGGACAAACTGTTGGCATTACCGTCGGTAGCCGTGGTATCCAGAACATCCTGCCTATTCTCAAGACGGCCGTTGAGCACGTTCGGTCGCTGGGCGCCAAGCCCGTACTGCTGGCGGCGATGGGCAGCCATGGCGGCGGAACTGAGGCCGGTCAGATGGAGGTGCTGGCGGGGCTTGGCATAACCGAAACGAATATAGGGGCGCGGATTATTCCCTGCGCGGTGAACGAAGTAATTGGTCATACCCACGAAGGTATTCCGGCCTATATCCTGAAATCCGCCCGGGAAGTTGACGGCATTCTGGTTATCAACCGGGTAAAAACCCACACCTCGTTTAAGGGGAAAGTGGAGAGCGGCCTGATCAAGAAGCTGGTCGTCGGTCTCGGCGGCCCGCTGGGCGCCCAGCAGTTTCATGGGTTCGGCAGTGCGGAACTGCCCCGGCTGCTGGTCGAAATCGGCGAGGTGCTGCTGGCGAAACTGCCCATTGTGGGCGGGCTGGCGATAATCGAAAATGCCTACGAAGAAACTGCCCTCATCCGCGCCGTAGCGCCGGCGGGCATGATTGCCGAAGAAAGCGAACTGCTGGCCTATTCTAAAAGCCTTATGCCGGCCTTGCCGGCGGATAACCTTGATTTGCTGGTTATAGAAGAGATGGGCAAGAACTACAGCGGTACCGGCATTGATACCAATATCATCGGCAGGGCGCGCATTCAGGGCGTGCCTGAACCGGAAAAACCTTTCATCAAGCGCATTGCCGTCCTCGATTTGTCGCACGAATCCCATGGCAACGCTACCGGCATCGGTCTGGCCGATTTTGTCACCAAGAAGCTGGTGGACAAAATGGACCGACACAATACCTATTTAAATTGTCTGACCAGTACGTTTGTCGTGCGGGCGGCCATTCCCATGTACTTTGACACCGAGGAAAAACTGTTCGAGGCGGCGCTGTACAGCCTAAGCAGCATTCCGCCGGAAAAACTGCGGATGGTGATCATTCCCAATACTTTGTTTTTAACCGAGTGTCTGGTATCCGAAGCGCTCATTCCTGAGCTGGCGGCGCGGCCGGGCATCGAATTGATCGGCGAGCCGGAAGAAATCTGGTTTGACGGCGATGGCAACCTGCAGCCACGGATTGGCCGGACAGCTCATTGTTAGCTATACGGACGCTAAAGGCGGCGTTTATATTTGCCTGCTGTGGACTGGCGCACTGAATTGAAATAGTAATTTTGAAATAATAGGGAGGTACGAAGCCATGATCCAGTACAACAAAGTTACCCCAGCCGTAGTTGAGGCGCTCAAACATATTGTCGGTGACAAATATGTCATCACCGACGAAGAGAAAATGCTCCCCTACAGCCATGACGAGGTTACCGACAGCCGCTACCACCATATGCCGGAAGTAGTCGTCCTGCCGCGGACGGCACAGGAGATTGCCGAAATTGTCAAACTGGCCAACCGTGAGCTTATTCCCATCGTACCCCGCGGTGCGGGCACAGGGCTAGCCTGCGGCGCCGTACCGGTGCACGGCGGCATTGTCCTCAGTCTTGAACGCATGAACAGCATACTGGAGCTAAATACCGACAGCTTGTATATGGTTGTCGAGCCGGGCATTCGCACCGATGACGTGCAAAACGCCGCCCGCGAGGCCGGACTGTTCTACGCGGGCGACCCGTGCAGCGGCGACAGCTGCTTTATCGGCGGCAACGTTGCCACCAACGCCGGCGGCAACCGGGCGGTAAAATACGGAACGACCCGCGACCAGGTTTATGCCATCGAGGTGGTAACGCCCCGCGGCGATATTGTAACGTTAGGCGGCCGCCTGGAAAAGGTAACTACCGGTTACCGCCTGGACCAGCTGATCATTGGCTCAGAGGGCACGCTGGGCATTATCACCAAGATAACGCTCAAACTTATGCCTCTGCCCCAGCATGTCGTCGATCTGCTGGCCGTATTTCCGGACATTGATACGGCCATCGGCCTGGTGCCCAAACTTATCAAAGCCGGGATAACGCCTACCTGTGTGGAGTTCATGGACAATATCACCATTCGGAGCGTTGAGCGCTTCCTCAATGAAAAGCTCCCCCATAGCGAAAACGGCCATTATGTTATCGTTCAGGTCGAAGGCGAAAACGAAGACGACCTGGACAACAAGAGCGTGCTTTTGGACGAGCTGTGCACCGAGCACGGCGCGATGAGCGTTTTGGTGGCCGACCCCAAAAAGATTTGGCGGGCGCGCAAGTCGTTCGCCGAGGCCGTTCGGCACGAAAGCCTCATTCAGGCCAAGGAAGACATTGTCGTACCGGTTGACCAGATCCCGGCGATGATGCGCGAAATTGCCGTCTTAAGCGAAAAATACGGCCTGGCGACCCGGACGGCCAGCCATGCCGGCGACGGCAACATCCACCTGAATATCTTGAAAGGCGACATGCCGGATGGGGAATGGGATGCCAAGCTCGACGCTTTCCAGCACGAGCTATATAAGTGCGTATACCGGCTGGGCGGCAAGTTGTCCGGCGAACACGGCATTGGTTACAAACGCAAACAGCTTATGCAAGAATTTACCGATCCGGTGGAACTCGAGATGATGCGGGCGATTAAAAAGGCTCTGGACCCCAATCTTATTCTCAACCCGGGCAAAATTTTCGATGTATGAAAATGCGAAGCGGGCGCATAAAGCGCCCGCTTATTTTAATGTGGGCCCGGTATGGCGGGTTTTAACCTTGTGCGGCAATAGTCTCCCGCCGCTAAGCTACCTTACTCATGCCAGTGAGAGCGTGTACCGCATATACCCGAACAAAACCACGCGGGCAAAAACAAGGCCAGGCTGTGGGGTGCCCGACGAGAGGCAGCGGTAATACAATGTAGCAGACATGGCAACAAGGGGCGAGGAAACATGAGCATGCAGGAACGGTTTAGCCGGTGGAACGAGTGGTTGGCCCGGCGGATGTTTTTACTGGTGCTATTGGCGCTGGGGCTTGGCTTTAGTGTGAAGCTGCCGGCCGGACCGGCTGTTAAAGGGGCGGTCATTGGCCTTTTTGCGTATATGACATTCGTTACATCCATTGGCATCAGTTTTCGTCAGTTTTTTCGCGTCCTCAGCCGGCCCTGGGTGCCGCTATGGGTGCTTGTTCTTGTCCATGTGGTTACACCGCTGGTGGCGTGGGGGGCGGGTCAGCTTTTTTATCCCGATGACGCCCAGCTCCGTCTGGGCTATCTTATCGGCGCGTCTATTCCTATTGGCGTAACGTCGATAATCTGAACATCGCTTACAAAGGGCAATCTCGCCGTGTCGCTGGTGGCGGTCACCCTTGATACGCTGGCGGCGCCGGTGTTGTATCCGCTGTTTTTCAAGGCCGTCGCCGGACAGGCGCTCGCTTACGATTTTACCGGCATGGTATTGGAGCTGATGGGGATGATTACCATCCCCAGTCTGGCGGGCATGGCCCTCCATGATGCGGGCGGCGGAAGGTTTGCCCAATTTTCCAAAACGGTTGGTGGCTGCAGTGCAAAAGTGGCTTTTTTTCTCGTTGTCTTCATTAACGCCTCGCTGGTGGCCCCGGCAATGGAGTGGAGCCTGACGCTGCTAAAAATGCTGCTGGTCAGCCTGCTGCTGGTGACCGCCGCCTATGCGGTAGGTTTTCTCGGTTCCTTTGCCCTCCGGGCGCGGTCACGGGACATAGTGATGGCGATGATTTACAATGTGGGCCTGCGCAATATCGCTTTTGGTCTGGTGGTGGCGCTGACGTACTTTCCGCTGGCGGTGGCGGTGCCGGTGACGCTGTTTATGCTGTATCAGCAGCCGCTGGCTACCATTATTCCTTACTTGTTTGCCCGGTTTGACCGCCTGTGCCGGTCAGAATAAACCCGCTGGGAAAGGCTCTCGCCAGGGCAAAGCGGCGCACCATTAGGTTAAGGCTATAATCGGGGCGGTGGCAGCGGAATAATAAAAGGAAGCAGGAGCGTGGGTAACCGGCAGGGAATTGATGGAGAGTGACAATATTGCTGCCGCAAAGGATGGAGATAGATGAAATTACCGCAGGCTTTTCTGGAAAAAATGCAGGACCTGCTGGGCGGCGAATTCGCCGCTTTTCTTCAGAGCTATGAACTGCCGCGGGCGGCGGGGCTCCGGGCGAACAGCCTGAAAGTGACGGCGGCAAAGCTGCGCGCGTTGCTGCCGTTTGCCGTCGAACCGGTGCCATGGTGTCCGGACGGCTTTTATTACGACGATGCCGCCGTGCGTCCGGCCAAACACCCCTACTTTTACGCCGGACTGTATTATATTCAGGAACCGAGCGCCATGCTGCCGGCCCAGATGCTGGCGCCTCAGCCGGGAGAGCGGGTGCTCGACCTGTGCGCCGCTCCGGGCGGCAAGTCGGTGCAGCTTGCTGGTCAATTGGCGCGGCAAGGGCTGCTCGTTGCCAACGACATTCATCCGCAACGGGCGAAGGCGCTGCTAAAAAATCTCGAGCGGTGCGGCGCCGTCAACGCCGTGGTTTGTAATGAAACGCCTGACCGTTTGGCCCGTGTCTTCGCCGGCTTTTTTGATAAAATTTTGGTCGACGCCCCCTGCTCCGGGGAAGGCATGTTCCGCAAAGACCCGGACATGGTCCGGACATGGAGCGAGCAGGCGGTGGCCAAATACGCCGCCTGGCAGGCGGACATCCTTCGCCATGTACCGGCCATGCTGCGCCCTGGCGGCACGGTTGTATACTCAACATGCACCTTCTCGCCCGAAGAAAACGAAAAGCAGCTTGGCCGTTTTCTCGCCGGCCATCCGGATTTCGCTCTGGAAGGCAGTGAACGGCTGTGGCCGCATAAGGTACGGGGTGAAGGGCATTTTGTGGCCAAATTGGTCCACCGGCAGACGTCCGGGGACGAGCCTGTGCCGGCATCGCCCCGGCGGCCGCCGCTTGCACCGGCGGTGCGGCAGGCGCTGGCTGACTTTGCCCGTCAGGTATGGGGACAGGCCGACGCCTGGGAAGCGTGGCTGCCGGAGGGCGGCACGGTCGTGGAGCGGGCCGGCCATGTCCTGTGGGAAAGCGCTGCTCTTCCCGGCCTAAAAGGGTTAAGGATCTTGCGCTCCGGCTGGCTGCTCGGCACGCTGGAAAAGGGGCGGTTTCGCCCCAGCCAAGCGCTGGCGCTTGGCTTGCCAGAGCCGGCCGTTGCCGAAGCCCGGCAGCGCTGTGACTTTACGGCCCGGGATGAAGCGGGGCGGTATGCCGCCGTCCGCTATTTGCGCGGCGAGACCGTCCAAGCGGATGAACGGGATTGGCCGGCCGGCTGGCATCTGGTGGCGGTGGATGGCTTTGCCCTGGGGTGGGCTAAGGGCGCCGGCGGCTGGCTGAAAAACGAATATCCTCCCGGCTGGCGCTGGGAGGACGGGGAGGAAGGATAAGATGGCCGGTAAAGAGCGGCAGCGGTTGGATAAAGTGCTGGCCCATTTGGGTTATGGCTCACGGCGGGAAATTAAAAAAATGGTAAAGGCCGAGCGTGTTACCGTCAACGGTGCGGTTGCCCGCGACCCGGAGCTGCATGTTTTTCCCTGGCAGGATTGCATCGAAGTGGATGGCGAGCCTATCCATTACCGTGAATATATTTATTTAATGATGAATAAGCCGCAGGGCGTGCTATCGGCCACCGAGGACGCGGCCGGCAAAGTGGTGGTCGACCTGCTGCGCCCCGAGCATAAGGCTTTTGCCCCCTTCCCCGTCGGCAGACTGGATAAGGATACCGAGGGACTGCTGCTATTGACCAACGACGGTCAGCTGGCCCACCGGCTGCTCTCGCCGAAGAAGCATGTGCCTAAGCGCTATTATGCCCGGGTGAAAGGGGAAGTAACGGATGCGGATCGGATGGCCTTCCAGGACGGCGTGATCCTTGACGACGGCTACCGGACGCTGCCGGCCGAGCTGACCATTGTGCGCAGCGGTCCGGTGTCGGAGATCGAACTGGTCATATACGAGGGAAAGTTCCACCAAGTCAAGCGGATGTTTGCCGCCCGGGGGAAAACGGTTACTTACCTAAAGCGGCTGGCCATGGGGGCGTTGGTTTTGGACGAAAAATTAGCTCCCGGCGAGTACCGGGAGTTGACCGCGGGCGAACTGGCGAAGATCGACGGACGGCCAGCGGCACTAACTTAATTTTAGGATATAGATTCCGGCGACCATAAAGCCGATACCGACAAGCGACCGCCCGATCGATACATTATCGCCGAGGATGACGATCGAAAAGAAGAGGAGAAATAGATAATAGATAAGCGTTTGGCCGGCGACGGCGGCTGTGAGGTTTTGCCAAAAAGCGTGGGCACGGGCGTAGCCCAGGGCGAGGGCGGTGTTGGCAAGAAACAAAATGGGCAAGGAGTACAAGTAAAATTTGGCGATGGACAGCCAATCGGCGGCGACATGCTTTACCTGCCAGGAAACAAGCAGGGCCAAAAGGACGGAACCGACGAGAAAATAAACGAGTGTTAAGGCCATGGCGACCACCTTTCACTAGGCCGAATACGGGCTGAGAGCAGAGGCTACCTTCGGGAATTTTTGCCAGATAACGGCCCGTATAGGTACGGCAGGGAATTGACAGGCTAATAAGGAGGTTTTAATTAAGTTGTGGAGGTATGCTTGTGGACGGGAAAAAACAGCAAAACAAAGACAATATGACGCATCGGCCTGACCAGATGGTAGGCCAGGAGGAAAACAGCCAGTACGTTATGGAAGTTGTCGACAGCCTGCCCTAAAAATACCCGAACATCCAAGGCGCCATGTTTCGCATGGCGCCTTGTACTTTAGCCTATAGACCGATAAACCGGACTTTTTCTTTGAGCTCGGGGTCTTTGCGGGGTACCGGCGCCGGTGTTTCGGCCGGGTAACCCAGCGGGGTGACGGCGACGATTTCTTTGCTTTCGGGGATGTCGAGAATGGCGTGCAGCTTATCCTGTTTGGCCAACGGGCCGGTCATCCAGCAGGTGCCAAGACCTTCGGCCGTCGCGGCGAGGAGGAGGTTTTGGAAAGCGGCAGCCATGCTTTCCAACACCATCTTGCGGCGGGCGGGGTCGCTCTCCCGGGGGCAGCATTGCACCACCGCCAGCGGGGCACCGCCAAGAGTGCTGTACCAGTGGGCAAAAGCTTTTTGCTGCTCGGTCCGTTCGGCTTCCGGCGGCAGGCGCAAGTTTATTACCTCACGGCACACGTCGCGAAGCTCGTCCAGCTTACTGCCGCCCACGACGAGAAATTCCCATGACTGCTCATTCATGCCCGACGGCGCCCAGTTGGCGGCAGCGAGCACTTTCAGTACCAGTTCTCTGGGAACCATGTCGGCTTTGTATTTGCGGATGCTGCGCCGCTGTTTGATGACGTCGTAAATATCCATGCGGTTTCCTCCTTAAACATTTTGTTTGTTTTTTCCACAAGATGTACGAATCTCCTGCCGCCGTGTCGCCGGCCGCGCTTGAGCCGTCCGCCGGTACTTTTGGAGCGGCAAGCAGACGTTCGGCAGGAAAACCGGTAGCGGCAGGCGAACTGCTTTTTGGAATATTATGGCCATATTTTTGGGAGAGAAAACAATTGCTGACACGTCGACAATTTTTGAAACTGTTCGCCACAACGGTCGCGGTAACGAGCGCCCTGGAACTTGTTATGCAGATGCCTACCGGCAGCGGCGCCGCCAACCAGGAAATTCCCGTCTTGCTTTATCACCGGGTAGGCCATACCCGCGGCCACCTCACCGTTACGCCCGAGCGGTTCGCCGCCGATCTGGCCGAACTGGCCGGCGCCGGCTACCGGACAATTACCCTTGAGCAGTTTGAAGCATTTCTCCAGGACCGCAATGTCGAACTGCCTGATAAACCGCTCCTCATCACCTTCGACGACGGATACCGGGATAACTACGAGCAAGCTTTTCCGCTTTTGCAGCGATACAATATGCAGGCCGCCTTTTTTATCATTACCGGGATGATCGGTCAGCCGGAGCGGCTGTCGGGCGCTCAGATCAGGGAGATGGCCGGCGCGGGCATGTCCTTTGGCTCCCATACCGTCAGCCACCGCAGCCTGGGTGACCTGCCGGTGCCGGAAATTCAGCAGGAGCTGGCCCTCTCCAAGTTTGACCTCGAGGACTTGCTTGGCCAACCGGTGCGCTCTATCGCCTACCCCAAGGGCAGCTATAACTACGATACGATTAAACTGGCCGAAGAGAACGGCTATATTGCCGGATTTACCACCCTTCACGGCAAAAGCTCCAAGAAAACGCACCCCTTTGCCTTGCGGCGCATCCCCTTGTTCAGTTTTGACGGCGATATTTGGACGATTATGGCCAAACGGGGGCGGGTGGAGTGAAAAGCAAAAGCATCAGGACCGCTATTGTCAGTCCTGATGCTTTTATATTGCCCGCCATGTCTTAAAACATGCCTTTTTTCCAAAGGGTAAAAGCACTGATGCCGGTAATGGTTGTCGCCAAGAGGAAAACATAGAGGAAGCCATAGGCGCTTTCGCTAAAGGGCACATTGACGTTCATCCCCCAGAAACTGGCAATTACGGTTGGTATGGCCAGCAAGATGGTCATGGCCGCGAGAAACTTCATAACTATGTTCAGGTTGTTAGAGATAATGGAAGCAAAGGCGTCCATCATGCTGCTGAGGATGTTGCCGTACATTTCGACCATTTCGATAGCCTGCTTGTTTTCAATGATGACGTCTTCCAGCAGGTCTTCGTCCTCTTCATACATTTTAATCAGGTGCTGCAGTTGGGTATTGCTGCGCAGGCGCAGCAGCTTTTCCAGAACGATGCCGTTGGAGCGCAGCGACGCGGTGAAATAAGTGAGACCTTTTTGCAATTCCAGAAGTTGGAAAAATTCCTGGTTTTGCATCGACCGCCGGAGCTGCAGCTCAATATCGTCGGAGCGGCGGTTGATTTGCTCGAGAAATTTAAGATACAGCGTCGCCGACTTGTACAGGATTTGGAACAGGAACCGCGTCTTTTTAAAGGTGCTGAAGGTTTTGGCGGTGGAACTGTTGAAGCAGGCCAGGACGTCGTTTGGCTCCAGGCAGACCGTGATGAAGTAGTCAGCGGTGATAATAATGCCGAGCGGCAGCGTATCGTACATGTCTTTGCCCCGCATAATGGGAATGTTGGTAATTACTAGTACATAGTTATCCTCAATTTCCACGCGGGAACGTTCTTCCTCGTCCAGCGCCGCCTTAATAATGTCATGCGGTAGATTGGTAGCGGCCGCAACGGCGTCGATTTCTTCCGCCGTGGGGTTGATAAGGTTATACCATGCCCCCTTGACCGGCGCCGAACTAAGTGCCAATTCGTACAGCGTCTCACAATTGCTTTTATAGATTTTGAGCACGGTGTTTCCTCCTTTCTTGCGGGGAAACACCCATTCTTGTGTTTCTAAAACTTAGAAAAGCAAGAAAAATGGATATTTCCCCTCTTTTGTTGTAAAAATAATCGTGGCGATGAACTAGGTCGGTCTACATCCATTTTTCTCACCTGCCCAGGTTTTTTTATCTGTTTACTTAAACTATAATCCTATATATTATAATAGTCAATAGAAAGGATAAAAATAACCGCGCAACATAAGGGCTGGTATAAAATTTCCCAAGCGGAGATTAGTGTCAAGAGTCTGTGAAAATGTCACCTAAATTGGTCTATGAAAATGTCACACTTGTTGTATTTTGTAATCAACCCAGGTCTGGATTTTAGACTTTCTTCTGGCCGCGGTCAAGGATAAAAGCTACGCTCGCCTGTTAGGCGTCCTTGACCGCGGCCATCGAAAGTCAATGTTAAGGTTGAAGGGTTGATAAATACTCCTTTTTAACCCAGTACTTCCGTTTTCGTGCGGTCTGGCGTATAATTACTTCCGGTGTTTGGTATTCGGAAGCCCTTACGCCAAGGGTGATCCGGGGCAGGCCGCCGTGGTGTAGGAGGCGGACCTG
>NZ_FNBU01000035.1 GCF_900102435.1 Sporolituus thermophilus DSM 23256
TTTAAAGGTATCTGCCGGTAAGGTCACAGCCCAAACCAGACGAAAGGGAAATCAAGAAATCCATTATGCCTTGGTTAAATGTGCCAGTGCCCTAATTCAAAAGCACAATGAGCCACTCGGTCAGTGGGGTTACGGCATATATCGTCGCAATTTGAAAGGCGGTTGGAAAAAAGCCTGTTCGGCAGTAGCAAGACGATTAGCCGTGGCAATGTTTTATGTTCACAAACTTGGGGTTGACTTCTCTTACGAAAAATATAAGTTTTATGAGGTACCAAAGGTTGTATTAGTCCCGATTGAGCATATGTCCTTAGGCAGGTTCGAGAAGTATCTAAAGGAGAATGGGTTTTCTAATTCCCAAGATATTGCTGAGGCTTATTATAATGGCCAACTGGCTAACGCCAAAGGTATCGGTAGTCGCTGTTTAGAAGTTGTTCGTACTTGGCTAGACCAGAATAAACTAAATCAGAAAGGCAGTGAGTGAAAATGAATGAAGGTTTAAAAGGGTTGATGATTCGAGGAACAGTAACTGGCAGAACTAGGAGACTTGTTGGAAAGGACAAGACCAATACCGTTGTAACATATCGTATTAACGATGGAAGCAGTGATTATTTTGTTGATGAATGGAACCCTTCCGAATACTATACAGTTGGAGAAATCGTATGTTTACCAGTATACGTCAAGATTTACTCCCATAATTCCATTAACCGTTTGAACTACGTTGTTAAAACAAGCACTGCTAACATGATAGGCGAGGTTTTTTAGGGCTGTTCTTACAGCCCAATTTTTTATTCTGGTCCCATTTTGTTATTCTGGTGCTCTCTTGTGACGTTCCCGGCTATCCGGTGAACACCTCCTACTGGTATGCGGCGTGGCGTACTGTAACTACACTAACCAGCGGCTGAGGCAGGCACAGGAGCAGCTGGGGGCGTGTAGGGAGGCAAATGAAGAAAGCCGGAGAGCACTTAATTTGCTGATAGATAACATTCCCTGCGCGGTCGCTACTATTACCCCTCAGTATATCGTGCAGGATATTAACAACGAATTGGCACGCCTAACCGGCGTAAAGCGGGAAGAGGCATGCGGCAAAAAATGTTATGACGTGTTCGGTTTTGGCGAGATCTGCCCGGGCTGCCCGGTGCGCGGGGCGCAACTTACCGGGACGGTTTGCCGGAACGTTAAGCGGGGAATCAACCGGAAAGACCGGGAGATATGGATCGAACAGACGGCGATTCCCCTGCTGGACAGCGACGACACGGTGCGTCAGGTAGTAGAAATTATCTATGACATTACCGCTAAAGTGCAGCTGGAAGAGCAGAAAAACCGTCTGTTTATCGAGACGGTCACCGCGTTGGCGGAACTGATCGATAAGCGGGACAGCGCTACCGGCAAACATTCGCTACGGGTGCGCGACCTGGCCGTGGCGCTGGGCCGGGAAATGGGGCTGGCCGCCCGGGAACTTGACGAACTTGCGACGGCGGCGATACTGCATGACATCGGCAAGATCGGCATTCCGGAGAATATCCTTAACAAGCCGGGGCGTCTGACCGCGGAAGAATACGAAATAATTAAACGTCACCCCGTAATCGGTTATAATACGCTGAAAAATATCCATTTGCTACAAAATATTGCCCAGCATATTTTGCATCACCATGAACGTTATGACGGCAAAGGCTATCCGGCCGGGCTGCAGGGTGAACAAATTCCGCTGGCCTCCCGCATCATTTGTATTGCTGACGTCTACGAAGCGCTGACTGCCGACCGGGTATACCGGCCCCGCATGGACCTTAAGCAGGCGCTTCGGGTTATGTGGCAGGAAAAGGGGCGGATGTTTGACCCGGTAGCGTTGGACATTTTTTTCCGCATGCTGGCCCAAGAAGACCCGCGCGTCGGCGAAGCGCTACCAGAGATTGTCGGCCAGGCGGCAGCGGGACTTACCGAGGACAAACAGCAATAAATATGGGAACGGGTATTAACCGGCAGTAGGTGAACAGCCGCTTTTTTTTACAACGGCGTCGGCTGTAGCAGGAATAGGCCGCAAGCTGTCGTATTAAAATATTTCATATGTTACTATGATTTTTTGACTACTAGGGGGATTGGGCTATGGAACAAGGTACTTTTCGGGTAAAAGCCGGCCTGGCGGAAATGCTTAAGGGTGGCGTAATAATGGACGTAACAACGCCGGAACAGGCGAAAATTGCCGAGCAGGCAGGCGCTTGCGCCGTTATGGCCCTTGAGCGGGTACCGGCCGATATCCGGGCGGCCGGCGGGGTGGCGCGCATGGCTGACCCGACGGTTATTCTGCGCATCATGGATGCCGTAACCATCCCGGTTATGGCCAAGGCGAGAATCGGCCATTTCGTGGAGGCGCAAATCCTGGAGGCGCTGGGCGTCGACTATATCGATGAGAGTGAAGTGCTCACTCCCGCTGATGATAAGTTCCATATCAACAAGCATCAGTTCAAGGTGCCGTTCGTTTGCGGCGCGAAAAATCTGGGCGAGGCGCTGCGCCGCATCGGTGAAGGGGCGGCCATGATCCGCACCAAAGGCGAGCCGGGTACCGGCAATGTCGTCGAGGCCGTAAAGCATATGCGCCAGGTGATGAGCGAGATTCGCACGCTTGTCAATTTGCCTGATGACGAAGTGCCGGCGTTTGCCAAAAACATCGGCGCGCCGCTTGAACTGGTACTGGAAACGAAGAAGCTGGGCCGGCTGCCGGTCGTTAACTTTGCCGCCGGCGGTATTGCCACTCCGGCCGATGCCGCGCTAATGATGCAGCTTGGCTGCGACGGTATTTTCGTCGGTTCCGGCATCTTTAAATCCGGCGACCCGGTTAAACGCGCCAAAGCGATTGTGGCGGCGACCACCTATTACAATGATCCCCAGGTGCTGGCCGAGGTATCCAAGGATCTGGGCGAGCCCATGGTAGGCATTGAAATCTCCACGATCGCGCCCCATGAGCGCATGCAAGAGCGGGGCTGGTAAGCATGAAAGTCGGCGTACTTGCCCTGCAGGGCGCTTTCCGCGAACACCGCTGGATGCTGGAGCGGTGCGGGGTGGAAGCGGTGGAAATTCGCAAACCCCAAGAGCTTGATGATGTCGCCGGGCTTATCATCCCTGGCGGTGAGAGCACGACGATTGGCAAACTGATGATCGAGTGGGGCCTCATGGATAAAATCAAGGAGCGCTCCGCCAATGGCCTGGCCATCTACGGCACTTGCGCCGGCATGATCCTGTTGGCCAAGGAAATTGTCGGCAGCGACCAGCCCCGGCTGGGCCTTATGGACACCGTAGTGCGGCGTAATGCCTTCGGCCGCCAGCGGGAGAGCTTTGAGGCCGACCTTAACGTGCCGGAATTTGGCGCTGAACCGGTGCGGGCCGTCTTTATCCGCGCGCCTTATATCGAGAGTGCCGGCTCGGCGGTTCAGGTGCTGGCCACCGTCAACGACAAAATTGTTATCGCCCGGCAAGGAAAATTCCTGGCGACGGCTTTCCATCCGGAACTGACGGACGATGACCGCATCCACCAATACTTTATTAAAATGATACAGGAATAAAATTTAAACTCCGGGATTTTTCCCGGAGTTTGTTATATACGGAGTGGGGGGATAAGCTTCATGACGAAAAAAGTAGTAATTGTGGCTACCGGCGGCACGATTGCCATGCGGTATGACCCGGTGAGGGGCGGCGTTTTTCCGGCGGTGACGGGCGCCGAGCTGGTCGAAGCGGTGCCGCCGCTCGCCCAGGTGGGGCCGGTGGAAGTGGTTGAGTTCGCCAACATACCCAGTCCGCACATTACGCCGCAGATCATGTGGCGGTTGGCCAAAGTTATTGACGATCTCTTGGCCCGGGACGACGTAGCCGGGGTGGTGGTGACGCATGGGACCGATACTCTGGAGGAAACGGCTTATTTCCTCGACTTGACCGTGCAGAGCGACAAACCGGTGTGCATGACGGCGGCGATGCGCAATGCGGCCGAAATCAGCCCGGACGGCCCAAAAAACATACTGTGCGCGGTAAAAACGGCTTTTTGCCCCGAGGCGGTTGGCCAAGGCGTATTAGTGGTTGCCAACGAAGAAATCCATGCGGCCAGGGAAGTGACCAAGACCCATGCGGCCAACCCCAAAACGTTCGCGTCGCCGTTCTGGGGGCCCCTGGGCTATGTGGATGAAGACAAGGTCATCTTCCGCCGCCATTCGCTTAAGCGGCAAAAGATTCAGCCGGCCGAACTTGTCGATGATGTCTATCTCATTAAATTGGTAGCCGGCGCCGACGACTTGTTTTTCCGCTGCCTTGTCGACAAAGGAGCCAGCGGTATTGTCGTCGAAGGCTTCGGCCGCGGCAACGTGCCGCCGGCGGTAGTGCCGGGAATTAAGGCCGCACTGGACAAGGGTATCCCGGTCGTGCTGACCACCCGCACCGTTGGCGGCCGGGTCCTGGATGTGTACGGCTATGAGGGAGGAGTAAAACCGTTAAAAGCGATGGGCGTCATCCTGGCCGGCGAGATCAGCGGCCCAAAGGCGCGGATAAAGCTAATGCTGGCCTTGGGCGTGACCCGTGACCGGCAGGCTTTAGCCGGTTATTTTGATGTGCCATAGCCTTCTTCGTTCATCATCGCCGCCGCTACCGCCGCGCCAATTCCTGAGCCGTTTTTGGCCAGCCGCACCCGGATGTGTCCGGCGCCCGCGGGGAGAAGTTCGGCCAGGGCGGCCTGCAGCAGGGCGGCGTAGCCCGGCATTTTTTCATAAAGCGAGCCGTCGATGGCAATGGTGTGGCGCGACTGCCCGGTAGGGTCAAGGCGGAGCAGGACGCCGGCGTAAGTGGCCGCCACCAGCCGGGCGGACCGGGCTGTGACCAAGGCGGCTATTTCTTTCAGGGCGGCGCGCTCAGCCAACGCGGAGGCAAGCCCAAGGCGGCTGGACAGCCAGTGCTCGATTTGCGTCAGGGTGCGGGAGGTGTCGGCCACCAGCAGCGCGACATCCGGCCCGCTCAGAGTATCGGCGCGCTGCCAGACCGGCGCGGCAAAGCAGGGGCTGGCCGCGGCCAGGGACGCCGCTGCCAGCCGCACCAGCTCGCCTAAATACCGTCCGGCCGCCATTTTCTCCAGGCGCTGCTGGCCTGGCTTGTCGCTGGCCGCATCAAGGGCGGCGTCAAAGGGGGTAAGCGGCGGGGCGTCAAAATTGCCGGATTCCATGTTGATGATCATGGGAGCAGGGGCCGCTGGTGGTGCCGGCTCCAGATAGCAAGTGTTGTGGCCGGTACCGCAGATGGAACCGATGTCGGTCCAGGGGTCCTGATAGGCGGCGGTAAGCAGCGTTCCCACCGTGTCATTGATGATGGCGGCCGGCGCCAGGTGGCCAAGACCGCGCCGGGCCAAGGCCGTGCCTAAGAGTTCGCCTACATCCTTCCCCTCGACGCCGGCGGTAGCGATTTCTTTTGTCCAGTGGAGGAGGATTGCGCGGTTGGCTCCGGTCTGGCGGCAGGGGTAGGAAAAAGTGAAGCCCAGGCTGTCAGCGTTGCCTGCCGCGGCCACTGTGGCTACCTGGGCGGCCAAAAAGGCAAAAAGTTCTTCGGCCCAGACCGTCGGCGCCGTGTAATCGTAGCCGGCGGTCGTGTCTTTGAGCGAGGCGGCTAGCATCTGCCGCACCGTCAGAAGCCCGCCGCCGTGAAGCTCCACGAGCAGGGTGCGGACGTTGGTGCCGCCGAAGTCGAGGGCGATGAACCGTCCCTGCTCCATGCCGGTGGGCCGGCCCAGAAAAGAGGGCAGCATTTTGAGGCAGCTGTCCTGGCCGGTCAGGCCGGCATCCATAGCGTCGGCGAACTGGCGGGACAGGCGGGCAAGCTGGCCGGCGGACAGGGCAAACGCGGCGCGTAAGTCCTCAAGGCGTTTGGTTAAACTCGTCACGGCATCCTCCTGCAATTCAGCCCATAAGCGTCGCTGCTTATGGGCTAAACTATAGTTAACATTCTTCCATTAGTTTTTTCGCGTCGACATACATGGCAATGCCGGCCGCCACTTTTTTGGCTTCTTTCATGGCCAGCACCACGGTCGCCGGCTCGTGCACCACGTCGCCGCCGGCAAAAACGCCGCGGCGGGTCGTCATGCCGTAGGGGCGTTCGCGGGTTATGACATAGCCCTGCGGGTTCACTTGGATACCCGTAGTGGTCGAGACAATGCGGGCGGCAGGGCGCTGGCCGACGGCGAGAATGATTTTGTCGGCCGGGAGTAGTTTGGTTTGGCCGATGCCGCGCAGCTCGCCGTTTGCCCGCTCCATCACTTCGCACTCCAGGCCGGTAACACAGGTCTCGCCGACAAAACGGACCGGGCTGGCCAGCCACTCAAACTTAACGCCTTCCGCGCAGGCCGCTTCGTATTCCGATTTTAGTGCGGTCATCTCTGCTTCGGTGCGGCGGTAGACGATGGTGACTTGGCGGGCGCCGACCCGGAGGGCAGTACGGGCCGCGTCTATGGCGACATTGCCGGCGCCGATGACCAGCACCCGGTCGCCGAGATGGATAGGGACTTCTTTGATGTCGACTTTGCCGGCGTTAGCCAGGGATACCATGCTAAGAAAGTAAGTGGCCTGCACCACGCCAGGCAGCTCTTTGCCAGGAAGGTCCAGCGTTTTCGGCAGGGCGGTGCCGGTGCCGATGAAGATAGCATCATAGCCGTCGGCAAACAATTCATCGATGGTAATATCCGGCCCGACCAGGACGTTGGTATTGAAGGTGACGCCCAACCGTTCAATCTTCTTGATTTCGCGGCGGACGACCTCTTTATTGAGACGAAAGTCAGGAATACCGTACATGAGCACGCCGCCCGGTTCCGGCTGAGCTTCGAAGACGGTAACGGTAAAGCCCATTTTGGCCAGGTCGCCGGCGACGGTCAGGCCGGCGGGACCGGACCCGATGACGGCCACCCGGCCTTTGTGTTCATTGCTTTTTTCCGGCGTGCCGATATCCATTTCGGCGGCAAAGTCGGCGATGAAGCGCTCCAGTTTACCGATGCGGATGCCGCAGCCCTTTTTAGCTAAGACGCAGGCAGCTTCGCATTGCTTTTCGTGGGGGCACACCCGGCCGCATACGGCCGGCAGGTTGCTGCGGCGGGCGATGATCGCGCTGGCTTCGCCGATGTTGCCGTTGGCCAGCGCCTGAATAAAGGCCGGGATTTCATTTTCGATGGGACAGCCGGTGCGGCACAGCGGCTTGGGACAGTTCAGGCATCGCTTCGCTTCGGCGATGGCCTCACGCATGCTAAAGCCTTCGTCAATTTCGGCAAAGGTGAGGTGGGGGCGGTCAAAATCGGTTTGTCTATCGATGCGCATCGTGCGTAAACCTCCGTTTGGCATAGTATAAATTTAAAACTTATGTAATATAATAAACTATTTACTCCCATGGGGGCAACAAAGTGAAAATTTTCTCAGTTTACAACCGTTAGGTTTTTGTTAATTTTGTATGTTCCTGCCGCTGGCGAGTTGTTATACTATTGTGTAGATGGAAAACATAGGAGGAAATTATGCCGGAGCAGTGGGAAACGTGTACGATTACTTATGAGACGGTGCGGGAGGTAAAGGGGATTTTTCCCAAGGAATCGGTCCGTTTCGTGGCACAGGCGGCGGGTCCGCGCGGCGAGTACATAGCCGCCAAATCCAAGACCTTTGCCTTAGGAGCGTTTAATTTATACGGCCCCAATGAGAAAAAGAAAGAGCATGCGGCGGCGCTTAAAGCGGTGGTGGAGGAGTTGGTAAAAGATGGATGGGAGCAAGTGCCGGAAAAAGGCCAGCCCTGGTTTAATCTGAAGTTTCGCCGGCAGGTGGAGGGGTAAAGGTGAAGATAACGGCCGTGGCGATTGGCGACTCGATAACTTACGGTTATCCATATCTTCCGCAGTATTCTTGGACAGCCCTGGCCGCGCAGGAATTAGGCATCACCATTTTTAACAAAGGGGTGTGCGGGGAGACAACCGGCGACATGCTGGCCCGGTTTGAACAGGATGTTCTACCCTTCCGGCCGCAGCTGGTTATTGTCATGGGCGGGACGAACGACGCCTTTCTCCACATTCGCCTCCGGGAAGTGGCCGACAACCTGGCCGGCATGGTGGCGGCGGCCCGGGAGGCCGGCATTGTGCCGGTACTGGGACTGCCTGTTCCGTCAAACTACCCTGAGGATGAGGTGCTGCTCGACCGGTACCGGCAGTGGCTGCGGGAATACGCCGTGCAGGAAAAGGTGGCACTCATCGATTTTTATTCTCCCATGCTGGCGCCGGGCGGGGCGGGCCTGCGCGAGGG
Organism: Sporolituus thermophilus DSM 23256; assembly: GCF_900102435.1. NCBI lineage: Bacteria > Bacillati > Bacillota > Negativicutes > Selenomonadales > Sporomusaceae > Thermosinus > Thermosinus thermophilus. Next base: position 8,286 of record NZ_FNBU01000035.1, read on the forward strand.
ACTGCATGTCGACGGCGTTCACCCCAACGAAGCAGGGTACCGGGTTATGGCCCGCGCTGCCGTGGACGCGCTTAGGCCGGTGGTGGGCAAAAACAGACAGGTGGATTACACAAGATAAAGATTGGCGCAAAAACCCTTATGGCGTAAGGTCATAGGGGTTTTTTCGCTTTTCTGCTGGCTCAGGCCGGCGGTTCATTCCATTCAGGTTGTTGTATACATTGACATTGAACCAAGTATATAAAATTGGGGTGGTAAGTAATTCGAACTTACACGGAAGTTTGGAATATTTTTGCAGGGGATTTTTGGTACTTCGCGAAACGAGAATTAGACTGGCTATTTTGGTATAAATAGTACACCTAGTAATTAAATGGCATTACAAGCATGTTTTATTGCAAAGTGAGGGAGGGATGGATTTGCCGCGCTCAGAGAAACTTTTGCGGCTACTGAAGATAATATCGCTGATCGAACATCGCCAAGGGGCCACTATCGAAACCTTGGTCGGCGAGTGCGGGGTGTGTCAGCGTACCATTTATCGCGATATCAGAGCCTTAGCCGAAAGCGGTTTGCCGGTGTATTATGACTCAGCCACCCGCCGTTATCGTTTTACCAGACAGGTTTTTCTGCGTCCGCTTACTTTTACAGTAGACGAGGCATCTGCCTTATTACAGTGCCTAGATGGCTTTGATCATCACACCTTTCCCTTGGCCAATGCTCTGCGGTCGGCTCAGGACAAGGTGCTAGCCTGCCTCCCGTCCGAAAGAAAAGAAGAGGTGCGGCGTTTACGCACAGTAATCGATATTCGTTTCGATGCTCCTTATCAGGTTAGTATAGCTACATTTACAACTCTGGAAAAAGCGATCAATGACCAGCGCCGGCTGCATATTGTTTATTATACCAAGACCCGTGACGCAATTACTGAACGAGATGTTGATCCTTATGTCATTGTGTATCGGGATAAAGCGTGGTATCTGATTGCTTATTGTCATTTGCGCCAAGCAGTAAAGCTTTTTCGGGTTGACCGGATTTTAGAACTTAGTGTGCTACCAGCAAGCTTTACCCGGCCGGAGTTTTCGGTGGAAGATTTTTTTGCTGGCAGTTGGCATATCGGACAAGGAGAGCCGCTGACAGTTCTCCTTAAGTTTGCTCCAGCTGCCGCTAAATGGGTGAAAGATGCTGTTTTTCACCCCACGCCTCAACTGAGGGAAGAAAGTAATGGGATGCTTTGGTTTGAAGTAACGGTAAACGGTGATTGGGAAATTACCCGTTGGATTTTGAGCTTTGGACCGGAAGTTGAAGTAGTATCGCCGGGCTGGCTCCGCCAAAAGGTTGCCACTTTATTGCGAGACGCAGTGCAAATTTATGATAAATAAGGGAAAATATGTCTTTGTAGTGACATACAGTTGTCAGCGTTATATGGCACAATAAATTTAGTGAGAGTATTGGAAGGAAGTGACAGATTGATTGCTCATTCGGCAAATGGTTTAGGCAAAGAGCAGTCATTACAAGAACATTTACAAGGTACGGCAATGCTATGTGCAAAATTTTTAGCCCGGCTTGGGTTTGAAAATTGTGGTTATTTGCTTGGTTGTATCCATGACATTGGTAAAGCGAGCACGGCATTTCAACAATATATCAGGCAAATACCTAATACTGCCGCTAAAGGACCTGATCATTCAAGTGCCAGCGCAGTGTGGCTTGTTCCCAAAAATAATCGATTGGCTTCACTAGGACTTGTAACACTTTCCCATCACCGGGGGTTAGTTGCGCTGAGCGACTTCAAACGGCTCATTCAGCAAAAAGGAGCTGACAGCAATATTAAAAATGCGTTGCAACAGTTTGTCTGGGAAAATAAACTATTGCCGCTGTTGCCGTTAGCTTCAAACGAATTGGAACGGTTTGAGCAAAAATACATTAATGATGTGGACAAAGCAATATTGTCAAGTGAGTTATTATTGCGACTGTTGTTTTCTTGCTTGGTGGATGCAGACTATCTTGACACCGAAGCCCATTTTTCGCCCGAAACAGCTAATTTACGTAGGCATTATCATAATAAAATAACTATCACAAGCCTCTGGGAAAAGTTGGAGCAAAATCAGAAAAGAATAGATGAAAATGTTGAACAAACACCCATTAATAGGCTGCGGCAAGAAATTTACACCCAAGCGGTACAGGCGGCAGCCGGAGAGAGGGGAATTTACCGGTTGACGGTTCCAACTGGCGGCGGCAAAACTCGCACCAGTATGGCTTTTGCGTTAAGACATGCATTGTTACATAACCTGGAACGGGTCATAATGGCTGTGCCGTACACGTCGATTATCGAACAAAACGCCGATGTTTACCGTCAGATATTTGGTAAAGAAGCTGTCCTTGAGCATCATAGTTCTTTTGTTCTGGACGGTGATGATGAAGATTCCCAACAGGCAATATATTATCGGCTGGCAGCTGAAAATTGGGATGCGCCGATTATTGTCACCACTACCGTGCAACTGTTTGCCAGCTTGTTTTCAAATAGACCGTCGGCATGCCGGCGGCTGCACAATATAGCCAAAAGTGTCATCATTTTGGACGAAGTTCAATCGTTGCCGCAAAAATATTTGCTGCCTATTCTCAATGTCTTACAAACCTTAGTGGACGACTGGCAGGTCACGGTGGTGTTATGCACGGCTACGCAACCCGCATTGGAGAAAAACAATTGGCTTGATGGGCTGGAGAATGTCCATGACATTATTCCGTCACCGGGGCGTTACTTTGAGATTATGCAGCGCGTTGAATATCATGTTTTAGCGGCACCGCTTACCTGGCAGCAGTTAGCGGAAAAAGTCTGTGAGCATCACCAGGTGTTAGTGGTAGTTAATACCAAAAAGGATGCATTGCAGTTAGTTGACTTATTACGGCATTATGGGAAAAAGGTTTTTCATCTTTCTACTTTACTTTGTGGCGAACATCGGCGGGATGTTTTGGCGAAAGTAAAGGCCGCATTGAAGGCACACCAAGAGTGCATATTGGTTTCCACCCAGGTTATTGAGGCAGGGGTTGATCTTGATTTTCCGGTATTGTATCGGGCGATGGGGCCTTTGGATAGGATTGTACAGGCGGCGGGCCGCTGTAATCGCGAAGGGCGGCTAACGGATGAAACCGGTTGTAACGTTAAAGGGAAAGTGTTTATATTTACGCCGGTTGATGGCCGCTTGCCAGCCGGTGAGTACAGTACAGCTACGCAAATAACGACAGCAATTTTAAATTCGGAAAGTTGCGACCTCAGTGATCCTAGACTCTTTAACCTATATTTCGAGCGACTAAGGTATGACTGTGTGCAGGATGCTGAAGGCATTCAAAATTTACGCAATCAATTTAACTTTCCGGAAGTAGCTAACCGCTTTCATCTAATCGACGATGTCAATAACGTGGCAGTGGCAGTGTGTTACGGACAAGGCACTGAAGTTATTGACCAACTTACCGACAAAATAAAATTTGGGCATCGGCAAATTGTGAGTCGTGAAGACTATCGTAAATTACAACCATATATTGTTAATATTACGCGTAATGATTTGCGAAACTTGAACAACCAGGGCCTTGTTACGCATTGGCTAGAAGGAGTGTGGTTATTTACAGGAAAGTACGATGAAGTAAAAGGGCTTACCCAAGAAGGTTTTTTGCCCGAAGAACTGATTTTTTAAGTGAGGTGAGCAATGTTTTGGAACAAGAGCGAGCTCAAGTGCGGCTTAAGGTATGGGGAGAGTGTGCTTGTTTTACGCGGCCGGAGATGAAGGCCGAGCGGGTGACCTATCCAGTTATGACGCCATCTGCGGCCAGAGGAGTATTGGAAGCAATTTTCTGGAAGCCGGAGTTTTATTGGCAAATAAAGGAAATTCATATTTTGCGGCCTATGCGTTATATGTCAATAATGCGCAATGAATTGGGGCATAAAGCATCAACGCGCTCGGCGCTAAGTCGTGACGGAATTAAACCGATCTATATTGATGATGACCGCCAGCAACGTAATACCCTTATGCTACGGGACGTGGCCTATGGTATTGTCGCCGATATCGTACTGAAAGCGCATGCCCAAGATCCGGTAGCTAAATATCGCGATATCTTCTGGCGGCGCGTTGACAGAGGGCAATGTTTTTATCGCCCTTACCTTGGATGTCGTGAATTTAGCGCATGGTTTTCGCGCTGGGATAAGTCGGAACAGGCGGTCGATATTACCGAAGATATAGGGCCTATGCTGTTTGATCTTGACTATATTTCCCAAGAAGGAACGGCGCGACCAGTATTTTTCCCGGCCCGGCTGGTAAATGGGGTGCTTCATGTGCCGCCACATCTTTATCAAAAAGTGGGGTGGGCCAATGCTGCTGCAAAAACTTCTTGAATTTGAAACTGTCCAGCAAAAGATACCTGCCGGCTATGTTCTTAAATCAATAGACTGGGTTATTGAAATTGACCAGGACGGAAATTTGCTTAATCTTATTAGTCTCAAAAATTCTGGCAAAAAAGATAAAGGGAAAAGCCATCCTTTGCCGGATATCTTGCGGTCAGGGACTACTATTAGGCCGGCTTTATTGGCTGATACCGCCGACTATGTGCTTGGCGGCGAAACAGGTGAAAGGGGTGCCCAAAAACACGAGGAATTTGTCAAGCTTGTACGTGAATGCGCGCAAGCGACCGGTATGGGTCAGGTGCAAGCAGTTGCTGCCTTTTATGAGAAAAAAGCCGGTGGCTGCTTTGACGATATCTTTGCCAATGCCAATATAGACTTAAAGGACAGGCTGGTATTTAGAATGGCGCCTGATGTGTGCTACGTTACCGATTGGCCGATGGTCCAGCAATGGTGGGCAGCCAGGCTGGGCAGCGGCCGTACGGCAGGGAATTTTACCTGTATTGTTTGCGGCCAGCCTTGCCAGCCGGTTGATCGTCATCCGATACAAATAAAAAGTATACCTGGCGGCCAAAGCTCTGGGATGGCAATTGTTTCGGCCAATAGCAATGCTTTTGAATCTTATGGCTTGACAAACTCGCTGATAGCACCTACTTGCCGTGAGTGTGCCGAGCTTTATGCTAAAGGGCTAAATCGTCTTTTGGACAGCGAACAACACAACATAAAAATAATTGTTTATAAAAAAAATGGTGAAAAAAAAGTTGATGGACTGGCGGCAATATTTTGGTCAAAAAGCGGCAAAGGTTTTCCCTTGACCGGCTTTCTCACCGCGCCGAACGAAGACGAGGTTCACAAGTTGTTAACCGGTGTTTGGACTGGCCAGGATAGCACTTTTCTTGATGCAGAACAGTATTACTTTGCCTTTTTGGCAGCCAATAACGCTAGGGTGGTGGTAAAAGATTGGCTAAATGCCACGCTCAAAGATGTGAAAGAACGGCTTTGTGCGTGGTTTGCCGCGCAAAAAATAGTTGGAAGTCAAAACGGAACGGACACTTATTATGGGATATTCCCGTTAGCTGCCGCCTTGTATAGAGATGTAAACGAAGAATTACGGCCTGAAGTTGTCACAACCTTGCTACGTGCGGCGCTGTTTGGCCAGCAATTACCGCCTTCGCTGCTCGCGATGGCAGTCCGGCGTGCCCAAGTGATGCGTAGTGTGACACGGCCGCTGGCCGTATTGATAAAAATATACCTTTTGCAAAAAGGAGTTGGTAACACTATGGAACACAACCTTAGCCGACTGGCGCAGGCAGGGCCTCCGGCTTATTTGTGCGGGCGGCTCTTGGCTGTTTTGGAACGACTGCAGCAGGCGGCGCAGGGCGACATCAATGCCACCATAACCGATCGCTATTTTGGGGCAGCCTCTACCCGCCCGGCGACGGTATTTCCGGTTTTGTTGCAACTTTCCAGGGCTCATTTGGCCAAGCTTCGCCGGGATAGAGCAACTGTCGGCCTGGCGACGTGGTTTGACCGGGAATTAGGCGATATTCTCAGTCAAATGCCGGCAAGCGGTTTTCCTTTGATTTTAAGCCTACAAGAACAGGGATTGTTTGCTCTTGGATATTATCATCAGAAAAACGACGGCAAACCAAGCGCACAGGTAGGAGGGGACAATAATGATTAAGGAAATTATTTGTGATGTTACCAAACGCCATGACTTTATTTTGTTGTTTGATGTAACTGATGGCAATCCGAATGGTGATCCTGATGCCGGCAATATGCCCCGAGTAGACCCCGAAACAATGCAAGGCATTGTGACTGATGTTGCGATTAAACGCAAAGTGCGCAATTTTATAACAGTAGCTTATGGTAACCAACCCGGGCTGGGTATATATGTCCAAGAAAGGGGTATACTGGCTAATCTGCAAAAGCAGGTCTACCAAGAACTGAACCTCGAACCATCGGACAAACCAAACGATGATGCGCGTAAAAAAATGTGTGAAAAATACTATGACGTGCGGATGTTCGGTGCGGTCATGACTACCGGTAAAGTGCAAGAAGAAGCCGACCAAAAAGAAAAAGGGAATAAGGGTAAAAAAGAGTCCAAAAAAGCCTGGAACTGCGGCCAGGTTCGGGGACCGGTGCAGCTTACGTTTGCCCGCTCAATAGATCCTATTTTGCCACTAGATTTGACGATAACAAGAGTAGCATTGACTAATGCCGACGACGTAAAGGGCGGTTCGGAGGAAGACGAAAAGGCTCGTTCTGGGCAAATTGGCCGCAAACAGGTCATTCCTTATGGCCTGTATCGGACATATGGCTTTTTTAATCCGCATTTTGCCCAAGAAACCGGTGTGACGGCAAAAGACCTGGAAATATTCTGGCAAGCGTTGGTTAATATGTGGGATATCGATCGTTCGGCCAGCCGGGGCTATACGGCTTGCCGGGGGTTGTATATATTTACGCATTCGAACGAACTGGGCAATGCGCCGGCCCACAAGCTGTTTGATTGTTTAGTTATTAACCGCAAAACAGAATGCCCTGCTCGGCATATATCAGATTATGAAATTATTTTAAACAAAGACAACCTGGTTTCGGGTGTTACCGTTCATAATTTATTGGAAGTGTAAAAATGGTGCATGAAAACTTGCTGGATGATGACTGGCTAATGTTGTCTGGCATACAGCATTACAGCTATTGTCCGCGCCAATTTGCTATCATTCATATGGAGCAAATATTTGAGGACAATATATTTACAATCAAAGGACATCATATACATGAAAAAGTTGACATAGAAGATGACACCGTCTGTGGTGATGGCGTAGTTGTGGCATCGGCCCTTCCATTGTGGTCGGATAAACTAAGGCTAATTGGGCGGGCTGACCGAGTAGAATTTCGTAATGGCGTGCCTTATCCGGTAGAGTTTAAGTCCGGTTATCGCAAAGAAAAAATACACGATGCACTTCAGTTGTGTGCGCAGGCGATGTGTTTAGAAGAAATGACCGGGATACCAGTTACAGTCGGGGCGATTTACTATTATTCCTCCCGGCGCCGTTTAGAGGTCGTGTTTGATAATAATATGCGGGAGAAAGTAACCGAAATTGTTTTAAAAATGCGGCAACTTTTGAGCAAAGGTACATTGCCTGCGCCTCCAAATGATCAACGCTGCGTTGATTGCAGCCTTATTAGGGTTTGCCTGCCAGAATTGGCTGGGCATGCAGAACGATTTAAAAATTTATTGCAAGAACTTTATGACAGGGGTACTGCTTAAATGAAAAAAATTTTAAATACTCTCTATGCAGTAACGCCTGGTTTGTATTTGAAGCTTGACCATGATACTGTGCGGATTGAAAATGAAAATGGGAAAATAACGCAAATACCGCTTAATGCATTAAAAGGAATTGTTGTGCAAGAAGGGACAGCCATATCACCGGCGCTTGTCTCTTATTGTATAGCTGAAGGGAAAGAAGTTGTCTTTCTTGATAGAAATGGGCAGTTTCAATACCGGGCAGTCGGTCGGGTGAAGGGGAACGTTTTACTGAGGTTAAGCCAGTTTAACTGTTACAAAAATCCAGTTTTGGCGGCTAAGCTTGCCCGCGCTTTTGTTGCGGGGAAAATACAAAATATGCGCTCGCTTTTGCTGCGGGCGGCAAGAGAAACAGAGAATCAAACAGATTGCCATGCGTTAAAGAACGCCAGCAACTTTATTGGCAGTATACTACGAGATCTTAAAAATGAAGATGCCATAAATATTATTCGTGGCATAGAAGGACAAGCTACTTTAGCCTATTTTAACGTATTTACCCATATGGTAAAGGCCGACCGCGAATTCTTCCGTTTTAAAGCCCGTTATCGCCGCCCGCCACGCGATGCGGTAAATGCTTTATTATCCTATATTTATACCCTGTTGGCGGTAGATTGTAATTCGGCTCTTGAAGGAGTTGGATTAGACCCACAAATTGGCTTTTTGCATTCTGTGCGTCCGGGACGGCTATCTTTAGCGTTGGATCTAATGGAAGAATTTCGCAGTGTAATAGGTGACCGAATGGCGGTCGCTATGATTAATCGTCGCCAATTGGATGAAGACGATTTTGAAATGCGTCCGGGTGGCGCCGTGTATCTTAACGACAAAGGACGTAAAAAAGTTATACAGGAATTTCAGAAAAGGAAACAGGAAGAAATTATCCATCCGTTGCTTAAAGAAACGGTGCCGTTTGGTATATTGCCGCATGTTCAGGCTAGGTTACTAGCCAAAGTTATACGGCAAGAATTGCCCGAATATCTGCCATTTTTTATAAAGTGAGTGACAAAAACAGGATGTTTGTGCTGGTGACATATGATGTTTCAACTTTGCAGGATGATAGTCAAAAAAGACTGCGGCGTATCGCCCAAGCCTGCAATGGTTATGGTCAACGTGTGCAGAAATCGGTTTTTGAATGTTCCGTAAGCGATGTGGAACTTGAGGAGTTAATAAATAAGCTATTGAAAATTATGGATAAAGAACAGGACAGTTTGCGTATTTATCGCTTGCGTGAACCTAAAGATAAGTTTATTCGTCATTATGGGGTGCAGACAGTTGTAAATTTAGACGAGCCGCTTATTATATGAGGGTATAACGAGATTTAGCCATTAACCCATCAAGTTTTATCGTAAGCTACTTACCCTTACCTGACAAATAGCGCGAATATAAAGCGCATTCAAAAATGTCGCATGTTCGCGGTTTAGTAAAAATCAGCGCTAGAAAGGAGAGAAGGTTTCATGAAGCAGCAATTTTTCAGGAAAGTGAGGCGATGCGCGGAAAAAGGCTAAAGAAGAGGCTA
>NZ_FNBU01000036.1 GCF_900102435.1 Sporolituus thermophilus DSM 23256
CCACCTGTTCCCATACCGAACACAGCAGTTAAGCCCGTAAACGCCGAAAGTACTTGGCTGGAGACGGCCTGGGAGGATAGGTAGACGCCGGTTACACAAAAGAGCACCTAACACTAGGTGCTCTTTTTGTAATTATAGCTGTTTTCATATCGGCATGGAGGTTAAAACCCGATGAAAGCCAATATATTACATGAGGCCATCTGAGATTGTGCAATGAAAAAGACTAATAAAAAATGCCGCATGCAAGATGCGGCATTTTTTATTAGTCTACTTTCTTGTACGCTTGGGCCTTGGCGCCGCAGATGGGACATTTTTCCGGAGCTTCGCCTTCGTTAATGTGCCCACAGACGGTGCAAAGGTAAAGGTCTACGACTTCTTTCTTTTCCAGGTTATCAAGATACTTCTGATAGAGTTCGGCGTGAACCTTCTCGGCCTCATTGGCGAATTTAAAAGAACGCAGAGCGGTAGTGTTATTTTCGGCTTCTGCTTCCTGGATGAAGGGCGGGTACATTTCGCTAAATTCATAGGTCTCACCGGCTATAGCAGCTTTCAGGTTTTCGGCCGTTGATTTGATGCCGCCCATGGCTTTGAGATGGGCCAGAGCATGGATCGTTTCGGCTTCGGCAGTGGCGCGGAACAATTTGGCTACTTGTGGATAGCCTTCGAGCTCGGCTTGTTTGGCAAAAGCCAAGTATTTACGGTTGGCTTGGGATTCGCCGGCAAAAGCGGTGGCAAGGTTTTTCTCAGTGTTAGACATTTCAATTCCCTCCATATATAATTTATTATTATTCTCTATGGAATATTATTATCTATAACCCAAAAGTTGTCAAGTAAAAAATTGCCTGTCCATTAAAAATTTTTAATCTAAACAATAACAGCCAGCAAAACATATGCTGGCTGTTATTGTTTAGATCTATTACTTTGTCCGCAGAAAGTTTAGTACTCTTGCACCTGTATTGCGTACCCGACGCAGTGGGGCAATACTAACCGACACTTTTGGCTTCATATCTTTTTCCGCGCCAAAATCGCCGCGCTTAATATTTGTTGTCTTCGTTTTCTCCGGTTTCAAAAAGGATTTGAGAACAGCAACCGCTTTATCCGGGCGGCTATGGTCGCCGCAGGTGAACACGTCTACTGCGGCATACCCCAATTCAGGGTAGGTGTGGATACTCATATGACTTTCGGCCAGCAGCGCCAAAGCAGTCAGACCCTGCGGCTCGAACTTATAGGACGAAAAGTCGAGCAGGGTCATATTCGCTTCTTTGACGGCCGTGATCATGGCGCTCTTTACGAACTCCAGATCATCCAACACTTCGAAGCTGCAGCCGTACATGTCAACAGTGAGATGTTTGCCAATTACTTTCATCACTCATCGCCCCTTCTACCTGGATTTTTTAAATGAGGCGTATACTTTTCCTCAAAAAAGCGGGAATTTCAGTGCTTTTCCAACGAAAAGCGTGATTTTGCTGTAGGATTAGCAGTATTACGCCGTTTATTATATGCATTATACAGTTTTTCATTATAAATTGCTTGGACAGGAATGTAAAGAGATATTTAAAAAAAATCACGAGAAAAATTTCCCGTTGTTGGTTGATACCTAATTTATTGAGATATACTACTTATGACTGGATGACATGATGTTTTGCTAATGTAATGTATGAATATCTTGCAGGAATAGTGTTCTTCATGTACAATTTTTCCCATGATGATGTGTTATATCAAACAAGAATGGGGCGCCGGGTGTCCGACCCGCGAAGAACTGGACTGCCTGGCGACCATAGCAACGCCTGGCAAGCCATTACTTTAAAAGAAAAGTGAATAGGAAGGTGGATAAATGAATAACGTAAAACTTGCTGAAGGGATTTACTATGTAGGCGCCGTCGACTGGACGGTTCGCGATTTTCACGGGTATACTACGCCGCGCGGGGTGACTTATAACTCGTATCTCATTGTCGACGAGAAGGTATGCGTCATTGATACGGTCAAGGCGCCCTTTGCCGCTGAATTCATTGAGCGCATTTCCCAGCATGTCGATCCGGCCCGCATTGACTATGTCATTACCAACCACATCGAGCCCGATCATTCCAGCGCTTTGTCCGCCCTCATGGAGCGGGCCCCGCAGGCCAAAGTGCTGCTGACCGAACACGGCAAGGCAGGCATCGTAAAGTACTATCAAAAAGAATACAATTTCCAGGTAGTTAAAGAAGGCGACGTCCTCGACCTCGGCCGGAATAAGCTGCATTTTCTCCCCCTGCCCATGCTGCACTGGCCAGATTCGATGGTTAGCTATCTCGATGGTGAGCAAATCCTCTTTTCTAATGATGCCTTCGGCCAGCACATTTCGACGACCAAACGGTTTGACGATGAGAATGACATTAACGAAGTCCTGTATGAAGCGGCCAAGTATTACGCCAATATTCTGATGCCCTATGGCAAGCTTGTTCCTGGCGCGCTGAAAAAAGCCGCCCAATTCCCCATTCGCATGATTGCTCCCAGCCACGGCGTTGTCTGGCGCAGCCATATCCCGGCAATTTTGTCCAAGTATGAGCAATGGGCGACAGGCTACGCAACCGACAAAATCGTGATCGCCTATGACAGCATGTGGGGCAGCACGGAAAAGATGGCGCGCCATATTTTAGAGGGAGTGGCTGCCGCCGGGGCTATCGGCAAACTATACCGCATGTCGGCCGCGGACCGTAGCGAAGTTATTGCGGATATTCTGGAGGCAAAGGGTCTGTTGGTTGGTTCCTCGACCCTGAATAATGGCATGCTGCCGAGCATTGGCGCCTTGCTCGTCTATCTCAAAGGACTGCGCCCCACTAAAAAGACGGGCGCTTGCTTCGGGGCCTATGGTTGGGGAGGCGGCGCCCAAAAGGACATGGAAGAATTGTTGAAAGGCGCCGGCGTAGCCGTCGAGTCCGGCCTGACCCTAAAATGGGCGCCGGACAGCCAGGAAAAGGAAAAATGCTTCCAGTTTGGCTATGATTTCGCAATGAAGGTATTGGCCGCCAAATAGCAACTATAAAGAGAGAGGGCATTGGCCCTCTCTTACATATTGCCCGGTTGCCCGTGTTACACTAATTTGCAGCCACAAAAAAGGGCGGCGGAGGTAGGCATGTTTACATTTCACCACGGGTTTTGGACCTACTTTTTTACCAGGCGGCATCCCGCAGTTTGGCAATTTGTCATTGGTTCGATGCTTCCTGATTATGTCTACTTTATTGTGCTGGGCCTAATGGTGGTCCAAGGGCATATTGGTCTGGGTGAAATCCCGGGCCTGACGCCTGCCGTCTTTTTGAGTTACCTCCCGTTCTACCCCTGGGCCGTCCAGATTGACCTCATCGGTCATTCCGTTGTCGTCTGGGGTATGGCATTTGGCCTATCGCTGCTGCCATCGCTAAGGAAAGCGCAGCCTTTGGTCATCGGCTGGGGCTTGCACCTTTTTATCGACGGCATTACTCATGCCGCTTATAGCAATTTTTTTCTTTATCCGTTGTCGATGCTGACGGTGCAAAGCCCGGTTTCTTATTGGGAACCGGAATATTTTGGCCGTGAGTTTCGCACCGTCAACGGCGCTCTTGTCACTCTTGCCGTTTTGTACCTGGCTTATCAATGGTGGAAAAATAAATACCGGAGATGAAAAAAAGTGGAACCAACCAGTAATGTATATATTCGCAAAGGGGCACAGCACCGCGTAGAAAGCGGCCACCCCTGGCTGTATCAGACCGAAGTCGACAAAATAGAAGGCGATTTTAGCCCTGGCGATATTGTCGACGTTTATAACCACCGCCGCCGCTTTGTCGGGCGGGGCTACATCAATCCGCGGTCGCAGATTCTGGTGCGCTTCTTGACGCGCGAGCAGGAACCGATCGACCGCGCTTTTTTCAAGCGACGCATTGAGGCGGCCTGGCAGTACCGTCAGCGCTTCCTCGACGAGCCGGAATACTGTCGGCTAATTTTTGGCGAAGCCGACTTTTTACCGGCGCTCATCGTCGATAAATTCGGTGATTATTTGGTTGTCCAAACCCTTGCGCTTGGCATTGACCGATTTAAGGAAACCATTGTTGATATTCTCGACGAACTCTTGTGTCCCGCCGGTATTTACGAACGCAACGATGTGCCGGTGCGGGAGCTCGAAGGGTTGGATCAACGCAAGGGGTATCTCAAAGGACAGTTTCCTACGCTTATTCAGGTACGGGAAAATGGTCTGCCCTTTTACGCCGATATCGAAAACGGCCAAAAGACGGGCTTTTTCTACGACCAACGGGAAAACAGACGGTTTTTGCGCCATATTGCCGGCGGCGCCGAAGTATTGGACTGTTTCTGCCACACCGGTTCGTTCGCTGTCCACGCCGCCGTATACGGGGCCAAGCGCGTCCAGGCTATCGACATTTCTGACCTGGCGATTGAACTGGCGCGGAAAAATGCGGCCCTCAACGGCGTGGCCGACCGCTGCTCTTTCGAAGTCGCGAACGCTTTTGATGTGCTGCGGGAGCTGTCCGATGAACGCCGGCAGTTCGATATCGTCATTCTTGACCCGCCGGCCTTTACCAAAAGCCGCGGCACGATCGAGAGCGCAGCTCGCGGTTATAAGGAAATCAACCTGCGGGGGCTCAAGCTTGTCCGCCCCGGCGGTTTTCTCATTACTTGTTCGTGTTCGTACCACATGGACCGCGAGTTATTTAAGGCCATTGTCGTCGATGCCGCCCGCGACACGCGGCGCACTATCCGCGAAGTCGAATACCGGACGCAGGCGAAAGACCACCCCATTTTGCCGGCGGCGCCGGAAACCCATTATCTCAAGTTTCTGGTTTTGCAAGTTCTATAATACCGTCAACACGGCCGCTTATCGTTTTATTGATAAGCGGCCATAATATTTTTGGGTTAATTTTTTTGTAAAATTTTTCTGCAACCCTCTTGCAAAAAGTCAAAAAGTCAAATAAAATAAAATCAAAGGTCAAAAAAAGTCAAACTCGTGGGGGGGAAAGCCATGGCCAACCTGGTCGACCTCATAGAACAATTTATTCTGCATAAGCTGGAAACTGGCCAGGACGAAGTCATAATCCTCAAACGCAACGAAATTGCCGACGAGCTTGAGTGCGCGCCCTCGCAAGTTAGTTACGTCCTAAGTACGCGCTTTACGGTTGAGCGGGGGTTTATTGTCGAGTCGCGGCGAGGCTCCGGCGGCTATATCCGCATTGCCCGTATTCCGCTCGCCGAGATTTTGTTTGAGGATGTGGCGCGCAGCGTGCGACCGGATATTACCTACGACGAATTGGAAATGATTGCAGACCGGCTGCGGCGGCATAATTTGCTCACCGGCCGGGAGGCGGCGCTCATGCTTCACTTTTTCAAGCTAATTTACGATTATGTCGATGCCGAAGACCGGGCGCGCATCGTTCGCTCGCTGCTAATGGGTTTGGCTCATCACGAGAAATTGCGTTAGGGGGGATCGGGATGTTGTGTGATGAATGCAAACGACGGCCGGCATCGGTCCATATTACCAAAATAACCAATAATCACAAGGTGGAAAAACATTTGTGCCAGCAGTGCGCGCAGGCGAGCGGCGAAGGCAGTTTTTCCTTTGGGCCGCAGTTTTCGGTTCATGATTTTCTCAAGGGAATGTTTACTCACGGTTTCGGAGAGGGCCATATTGCCCAGAGTCAGCCGGCGTGCGCGAATTGCGGCATGACCTATCAGGATTTTAGCCGCACCGGCCGCATTGGTTGCAGCGCCTGTTACGGCGCCTTCGGCCAGCGTCTTGAGCCGCTGCTCCGCCGCATCCACGGCGCGAGCGTCCATACCGGTAAACTCCCCAAGCGCGCCGGCGGCCAGTTGGAGCTAAAACAGCGTCTTAAGCGCCTGCGTCAGGAGCTTTCCAGGCATGTGGCCAACGAGGAATATGAACAGGCCGCCCGTGTACGGGATGAAATCCGCAGCCTGGAAAAACAACTAAACAGTCAGAGTTAAAAAAGGGGGGAGGATCGCATGGCGCTCGAAAACATTCTCGATCAGCCGCTTAATCCCTGGATGGCAGGCGGCGGGCCGGACGGCGATATTGTCCTTTCCAGCCGGATCCGTTTGGCGCGTAATTTTGAAGCTGTTCCGTTCCCTAACCGGGCGAAAGGCGGCCAGCTTGCCGCCATCGTGGACCAGCTGCGCAAATCGGTCAATGACTTGACCAATCTTGACGGACACCGTTATCTGTTTATCGAGATGGAGAAACTATCGCCGCTGGAACGGTATGTCTTGGTGGAGAAACACATCATTAGTCCTAACTTGGCGCAAGAAGCCGAAAACCGGGCCCTGATCGTCCGTGACGACGCTGCGGTAAGTATTATGATTAATGAAGAAGACCATCTGCGTATTCAGTGCCTTGCCCCCGGCCTGAATTTAAACGATGCGCTTAAATGGGCCAACAAAGTCGATGATGCTATCGAAGGACGGCATGATATCGCTTTTAGTGAGCAGATGGGCTACCTTACGGCCTGTCCGACCAATCTTGGTACAGGTCTGAGGGCCTCGGTCATGGTGCATCTGCCGGCTTTGGTACTAAGCGGCCAAATTAACCGCCTGGTGACCGCTGCCACGCAATTGGGTCTGGCCGTAAGGGGCATTTACGGCGAAGGCAGTGAAGCCGTCGGCAATATCTTTCAAATTTCCAACCAGCTTACCCTTGGTCACGGCGAACAGGAGATCGTCGAAAATTTGTACAGCGTTGCCCGGCAAGTCGTTGATCACGAACGGTCGGCCCGGCAGGCACTGCTGGCCGAGTCGCGGGACGTCCTGGCCGACCGGGTATGGCGAGCTTACGGCGTACTGCGGTATGCTCGCAGTTTATCCGGCCAGGAAGCCCTATCCATGCTTAGCGAAGTTCGGCTCGGCATTGATTTAAAAATCATCGACGAAGTACCACCGGTGATTTTCAACGAATTGTTAGTCACAACCAGGCCCAATTTTCTGCAAAAATTGGCCGGACGGGCCGAGCTGGGGCCGGCGGAGCGCGACCGCTTGCGCGCCCAAATAATTCGTCAACGCTTAGAAGATAATAAAACCAGAGGAGGGAAATAAATGTTAGACAGGTTTACCGAACGGGCAAGAAAGGTACTGGCACTGGCCCATCAGGAAGCGATGCGGCTGGGCCATAATTACATCGGTACGGAGCATCTGCTGCTTGGTCTTATCCATGAAGGCGAAGGGGTAGCGGCGCGGGCATTAGCGTCGCTGAATATCAGCCTGCAGACGGTACGGGCCCAAGTCGAAGCCATTATCGGCCGCGGCGAAGCTCCGCAGCAGCAAATCGGCTACACGCCCCGGGCGAAGCGGGTGCTGGAATTGGCGGTACAGGAAGCCGCCGCGTTGGGCCATAACTATATTGGCACCGAGCATATCCTGCTGGGCCTTATCCGCGAAGGGGAGGGCGTGGCGGCTCAAGTGCTCAATAGCCTCGGCGCCGATATAAATGTAGTCCGGCAGCGGGTAATCGAGCTTTTGGGCGGCTTTGTCATGTCCGGTACGATGCCGGCGGGGCATGGGGCAGCAATGGCCGGCGGCAATACCCATACGCCGCTTCTTAATGAATATGGCCGCGACCTCAATAAACTGGCCCAGGAAGGCAAGATTGACCCGGTTGTCGGCCGGGAAACCGAAATCGAACGCGTTATTCAGGTTCTCAGCCGCCGCACCAAGAACAACCCGGTGCTGATCGGCGAGCCGGGCGTTGGCAAGACGGCCATCGCCGAGGGCCTGGCGCAGCGGATTGTGGAGGGAAAAGTGCCGGAAACGCTGCGTGACAAGCGGGTAGTATCCCTTAATATGGGCTCGCTGGTGGCCGGTTCCAAATATCGCGGTGAATTCGAAGAGCGCCTCAAAAAAATCATGGACGAAATTCGCCAGGCCGGCAACGTAATACTGTTTATTGACGAAATCCATACCCTTATTGGCGCCGGCGCCGCCGAGGGGGCCGTCGATGCCGCCAACATCCTCAAACCGGCTCTGGCGCGCGGCGAACTGCAGACCATTGGTGCCACCACTTTGGACGAATACAAAAAGCATATAGAAAAGGATGCCGCCCTGGAACGGCGCTTCCAGCCGATCATGGTAGGCGAGCCGTCGGTCGAGGACGCCATCGAAATTCTCCGCGGCCTGCGCGACCGTTATGAGGCTTTCCATAAAGCGCAGATTACCGACGAAGCTATTGTTGCCGCCGTAAAATTGTCGCACCGCTACATCACCGACCGGTTTCTCCCTGACAAGGCTATTGACCTAATGGATGAAGCGGCATCAAGGGTACGGCTGCGCGCGGTGTCGCTGCCGCCGGATGTTAAAGAACTTGAGAAGAAACTGGAAAAACTGCTAGCGGAAAAACAGGCGGCCATTACCGCCCAGGAGTTTGAAGAAGCAGCCCGGATCAAGCGGGAAGAAGACCAAATTCGGCAGGAGCTGGAAACAAGGCAGAAGGACTGGAAACAGCGCGGCAGCGGCGAGGTTATTGTGACCGAAGAGGACATTGCCGAAATTGTCGCGAAGTGGACCGGCATTCCGGTGAAAAAACTGGCCGAGGAAGAATCGGAGCGGCTGCTTAAGCTGGAGGAAATTTTGCACCGGCGGGTCATTGGCCAAGACGATGCGGTCAAGGCGGTGGCCAGAGCCATCCGCCGCGCCCGCGCCGGTCTTAAGGATCCTAAACGGCCGATTGGCTCTTTCCTGTTCCTGGGTCCGACGGGCGTCGGCAAGACGGAACTGGCTCGCGCGCTGGCGGAAGCACTGTTCGGCAAAGAAGAGGCCATGATCCGCTTTGATATGTCGGAATACATGGAAAAGCACACGGTGTCGCGGCTGATTGGCGCGCCGCCCGGCTATGTCGGCTATGAAGAAGGCGGCCAGCTGACCGACGCCGTCCGTCGCCACCCTTATTCCGTTATCTTACTGGATGAAATTGAGAAGGCGCACTACGATGTCTTCAATATTCTGCTGCAGGTCCTGGAAGACGGGCGCCTGACCGACGGCAAGGGACGGACCGTCGACTTCCGCAATACGGTTATAATTATGACCTCCAATGCCGGTGCTTCCCATCTGCGCAAAGACACCGCTGCCCTTGGCTTTTTGGCCGATAAGGAGCAAAACGATGCGCAGGCGGCTAAGGCGCGGGTGATGGAGGAAGTGAAACGTACCTTCCGGCCGGAGTTCATCAACCGGGTTGATGAAATTATCGTATTCAATAGTCTAACCGATGATGACCTGAAGCAAATCGTCGAGCTCATGCTGGGAAGCGTTGCCAAGCGCTTGGCTGATACCGACCTTAAACTGGAAGTGACCGAGCGGGCCAAAGCAGAACTGGTCAAGGAAGGGCGCGACCATGTCTACGGCGCGCGGCCGCTCAGACGGGCGATCCAGAAGATGGTCGAGGATGAAATTGCCGAACTAATGCTGCGCCAAGACATTACGAGTGGTGACACGGTAGTTGTGGATGCCGATGAAAATGGCAAACTGACCTTCACCAAAAAAGGGAGTTAGCAGGAAATAAAGTCGGCAAAGGCGAAAAAAGCACTCACTCATGTGGGTGCTTTTTTCACGGAAGGAGCAATTGTTTTTGTCCAAAATGAAAGTTGCGTTTATCTGCCAGGAGTGCGGTTACGATTCGCCCAAGTGGCTGGGGCGCTGTCCTGGTTGTGGCGCCTGGAACACGCTGGTCGAGGAATTGGCAGCCAGGCCGACGGCCAAAATAAAATATGTGACTCCCAGTAAGCCCCGTCCCATCACGGAAGTAGACACTACGGCGGTGCCGCGTTTTAAGAGCGGCATAAATGAGTTTGACCGGGTACTGGGCGGCGGCATTGTGCCGGGAGCGCTGATCCTGATTGGGGGCGATCCGGGCATCGGCAAGTCCACCTTGCTGCTGCAGGTGGCCGCCGGAGTGAGCCAGCGGCAGGGCCGGGTGTTGTACGTGTCCGGTGAGGAATCGGCCGCTCAGACGCGGATGCGGGCCGAGCGGCTCGGTAGTTTGCAGGATACCCTCTATATCATGACCGAAACCAACCTGGACGAAATTGCGGCGACGGCGGCCAACATGAAGCCGGCGCTGGTGGTAATCGATTCCATCCAAACAATGTATAGCCCAGAGATTGCGGCGGCACCGGGTAGTGTAAGCCAGGTGCGCGAGTCGACAGGCAAGCTGCTAAGGTTGGCTAAGGAAACCAGTATCCCCATTGCCGTCATTGGCCATGTGACCAAAGAAGGCAATATCGCCGGCCCCCGGCTGTTAGAGCATATGGTAGATGTAGTCCTTTATTTTGAAGGGGAACGGAGTTATGCTTTTCGCGTACTCAGGGCCATGAAAAACCGCTTTGGCTCGACGAGCGAGAGCGGCATTTTTTCCATGGAAGAAACCGGGCTGAGCGAAGTGGCCAGCCCTTCTCAATTGCTATTGTCCGAGCGGCCCCGCGAGGCGCCAGGGTCAGTGGTAATGGCCTGCATGGAAGGAATGAGGCCACTCTTGATTGAGGTTCAGGCTCTGGTCAGTACTACTTGTTTTGGCATGCCCCGCCGCATGGCCGTCGGCTTTGATTACAACCGCCTCATTTTGCTGCTCGCTGTTCTGGAAAAGCGAGTGGGGCTAATGCTAGGCAATCAAGACGCCTATGTCAACGCGGTCGGCGGCATCCGGGTGACCGAGCCGGCCGCCGATCTGGCCGTGGCGCTGGCAATTGCGTCCAGTTTTCGCAATGTTGCGGTTGTAGACGATGCTGTCGTCATGGGCGAAGTGGGGCTAACGGGGGAAGTGCGGATGGTCTCACGGCTTGACGAGCGGATCAGCGAGGCCGCAACCATGGGGTTTAGGCGGATTATTGTGCCGCGCGGCAATGTAAGCGGCGTGAAGGGCAAGCAGCGAGGGCTCGAAATAATCGGCGTGAGCAGCGTGGAAGAGGCAATGGAGGCGGTATTTTTATGATCAAAGGACAGGAACGCGTATGGGATGGCCGGTTTATCCGGGCCATCCGGACGCTGGCGCCCGGCACGCCGCTACGGGAAGGACTGGAGAACGTCTTGCGGGCGAAAATGGGAGCGCTGGTTGTCATTGGCGATTCGCCGGCCGTTATGGAATTGGTGGACGGCGGTTTTTCCTTAAACTGCGATTTCACCCCGTCCGGGTTTTACGAACTGGCCAAAATGGATGGGGCCATTGTCTTATCCCATGATGCCAAACGCATCCTCTACGCCAATGCCCAGCTGGTACCTGACGCCACTATGCCCACCGCTGAAACAGGAACGCGCCACCGCACCGCCGAAAGGGTAGCCCGGCAGACAGGGGCGCTGGTTATTGCCATTTCCCAGCGGCGCCATATCATTACCCTGTATCTTGACAATATGCGCTATATTCTCAAAGACATTTCGGTCATCCTCAGCCGGGCAAACCAGGCCCTGCAGACACTGGAGAAGTACCGGCGCGTTCTTAACCGCAGTCTCACGACCCTCAGCGCTTTGGAGTTTGAGGATTTAGTAACGCTTACCGACGTCACCGCAGCCATTATCCGGGCCGAGCAAGTGAGCCGCATTGCCCGGGAAATAGAGCGGCATGTCATCGAACTTGGCAGTGAAGGCCGCTTGGTCAGTATGCAGATGGAAGAGCTTATGCCCGAAGAAGACGAGGAGCAATTGCTCATCAAGGATTACTGCACAAGCGCTGACCCCAAGGTGCAGGAACAGGTGCGGGAACAGCTGGCCGCATTGCCGGAAGAAAATTTGGATGCCCTTGCCGTTAGCCGGCTGCTCGGCTATGGTGTTACCGCCAATGCCCTCGATGTACCGGTGGTGCCGCGGGGCTACCGCGTGCTCCGGCGTATTCCCCGGCTGCCCATGCTGGTTGTAGAAAACTTGGTAGCTCATTTTAAGACATTGCACCGCATTTACAATGCTACTATCGCCGAACTGGACGAAGTGGAAGGTATCGGCGAAGTGCGCGCCAAAACAATAAAAGACGGTCTCAAGCGGGTGCGCGAACAAGCCCTGCTGGACCGTCATGGTTGATCCGGGTCTATACTATTGTATCACAACCCCTTGCATTCGTTTTAGGGTGCAAGGGGTTTTTCGATTGGCGGATTTTTTTTGCCGCCATCGGCGAAATATCGCGTAATTAAATCATATATTTTTGCGCGCCACAATACCCATATTAACGGGTAAGATTGCAGCATTTTGGTGGAGGGGGATAATGAATAAGTTTTTTTCGTTAAAAATCAGGCGGCGTCAGCTCTATTTTGGCGTGGCCGCATTACTGCTCGGTCTCTATCTTGGTATATTGGGGCTGGAATATACAATTGATGAACGGGAGCTGGCCGCCATCTCCAACCAGCCTACTACTGCCCCGACAGGTACAGTTAGTATTATCATAAAAGTGCCTGAGCGCATTTTGGAAGTATATAACGACGGACAGCTTTACAAAAAATACCGTGTCGCGGTCGGAAAAAGCAAAACACCTACTCCCGTGGGGGAATGGAAAGTCGTATGGAAAGACTATAACTGGGGATCGGGGTTCGGTACGCGCTGGATGGGATTAAATGTTCCCTGGGGAATTTATGGAATCCACGGCACAAACAACCCGTGGTCGATTGGCCGGTTCGCCAGTCATGGCTGTATCCGCATGCGTAATAAAGATGTGGAAGAACTGTTTGAATGGGTGCCAATCGGGACGGAGGTAAAAATTGTCGGGCCCAAGGTAAAAGTACAGCGGACCCTGAAAAAAGAAATGACCGGCGCCGATGTCGTCATGTTGCAAGTTAAACTTAAAGAGCTGGGCTACCTTAAGGCGCGGGCTGACGGCATATTTGGCGCCGTAACCGAAGAGGCGGTGCGCGCTTTTCAGGCTGACAAAGGTTTGGAGGTTAACGGCGTCGTTAACAGGCAAATGCTTGATCTTTTAGGCATCTAGTTATACATTATCTTTCTTCTTTTTTTCGTTTGTGACGGTTTAGCGTTAGCTATGAAGGGAGTTAGTTTCATGAGGTTTACTCGCTCCCTGTTGTGGAGTTTTCTGGTTATAGCGGGTATTGTCAGTATGGTAATGGCTCACGAGGCTTTTCTGGATACGGCGAAAGTAATAAAAAAAGTGCCGACTACACACAAGGTGGCGGCGCTTACCTTCGATGACGGGCCGGACCCGCATACTACCTTACGGCTGTTAGCAGTGCTTAAGGCCAAACAGGTAAAGGCAACTTTTTTTGTTTTAGGTTCCCAGGCGGAAAACTATCGCGGGCTACTGGCCGAGATCGTGGCGAACGGCCATGAAGTGGCAAGTCACGGCTACACACACCGGTTTCTTAATAAGTTGTCTCACGGAGAATTTGCAGAAGAAATAGATAAAGCCGAAAAGGCTATTGGCGCCGCAGCGCCTAAGCCTACGCTCATTCGCCCGCCCGGCGGCGGCTATAACGACCGCTTAGTCGCCGAACTAAAGCAGCGTGGTTACACAACCGTACTATGGTCAATCGATCCGCGCGACTGGTCTGGACGGAGCGCCAATCAAATTATTGACGCGGTCACGAGGAAAATTGAACCGGGCAGTATTGTCCTTCTGCACGAAGGGGCCTGCGCCAATTTTACGCCGGAGGCGGTAGCGGGTATCATTGACCGGTTGCGGGAAAGAGGGTATACTCTCATAACCGTAAGCGAACTATTACAATACTACGAAATCCGTCATTGATAATCATGCACCGATTTATAGGTTTATTTTTGTTGAGGTCGTCCCTGTTTATCAATAATTACCTGCCCCGTTGCTGTGGTTTTGGCTGGTCAATATTTATATCTTCAATATACCGGGCATAGGCCCGGTTTTCTTCTACCTTGACAATGCGGTAGCGTTTGTTATCTTCCGATATCAGTTCATCGCCGACGCTCACGATGAGCGGGACACGCATGAGTACGGCGCCGGTGGTTTCCTCCATGATGATATAATAGTCATAAATTTTTTGCGGCGGCTGTTCCGGTTTTTGGTGCACCGAAAGTATATGAAGGGGAAGATAGGACAAAAGGATCCATAAGAGAAGTCCGCCTATGGCCAAAGTGCCCAAGATAAGGAACAAGCGACGGCGGCGAACCATAGAGCGTAGCCTCCCTTAACGTTTGCGTTTGCGGCGAAACCCAAGTAGGTCTTTAAACTCTCTGGCTTTAAACTGCGCCAGCTTGCTTTTCGCTTCTTGCCAACTGCCGGTGCTGAGGAAGAGGAAGGCGCCGGCGCCGGCGATTAAGGCGCCGGCAATGACGAGAATGTCGCGACCGATACCGGCATTGGGTGACTCCGATAGTCCTATGGCGGCACCGTCTGGCGCCGCGGGAGCGGCGCCGGCGCCTTGCCGGCTGCCGTTAAGGATAGTGGGCACAATGTCGGCAAATAAGGCAGCACTGCGTTCGGCTGCGTCGCGGGAATTGTACTGGGTGCCAATTTCGATTAGCATGGCCCGAGGACTGAGATCCTGGTTATAGTTACCATGGGCAATAAAGATGCCCCGGATAAGTCCGCGGTATTTGGCATCGGCGGCGTCTTTAATCTGGCGGGCAAAGGCCATAGTTGTTTCCCGGTTCTGGTTCTGCCGGCCGACAACCAGCAAAATCTTGGTGGCTGGCGCGCCGGCAATTGTAGTAGTATACACGCTTTGCGGCGCGCTGTCGCGGTGAATGTCAAACAGGGCCACCGGCTTGCGTTCCAGCAATTTCATAACGGTTCGGCGGGAGCGTTGATAGGCGTTGGCGTCATGCGGTTCATGGAGGGTTTTGCTGTGGTCGGTGGCAACGCCCAGTTCTTCCAGGCGTTTGGCGAAACTGTCGCCTACAAGCATAACACCGCCATTTCCCGGGTCGGTTGCTTTGCCGTCAGACGGGATATAGGATTCGTCGGTGTGGGTATGGTAAATGGCGATAAGCGGTGGCTGGGCCGGGGCCGCGGGGGCTTGCGCCGGGATGGCGGCAATTTCGCTTTTACTGTACGTTTCATCGCGCACATAGCGGGCCTTGGCCAGCGTTCCCTCCACGGCTGTTATTTCGTAAACCCGGTCATTTTCGTCGATAAACTCATCACCCGGGTGGACTTCCAGTCCGGTCTGAAATATGACACTACCTTTCTCATCAACGATCGTCATGTACCCGGAGACCAGCTCAGAGCTGTTATAAGGGCTGCCGGCTACGCGTCCCGGCGGAGCGACGACCATGAACAGTAGCAGGAGAACGAAGACGTAGATGCAGCGCATAAGTACACCTCTTCTGCTAACATTATTTTTATCATATCCGCCGGTGGGGTCCTTTATGTAAAAAAGCGCAACCGGATAGCCGGTTGCGCTTTTAAAACGGTAAAGGTTAGGTAAGGTAGCGAATACCTGTCATGATAGGTGGTAGGCGCCAAGGGTGGTGAGATTGCTGCGTTCCTGGCGCACGATGTCATGAAGGTTGAGCCCGGTCAGATTGCATAGGGCGGCCAAATAGAACAGGCTATGCCCCAGTTCCTTGGCGATTATTTCCTGACAGGCAGTACAGGGCTGCCCGGAAAGGTGCGAAGACATAAAGTGACGGAGCTCACTGTATGTTGTATTCGGGGGGATTTGCGGCCGCGATGCTTGGACGGTTATGCAGCCACACTCGGTGACGGCTTTGGCCACGGCCCGGTTAACCCGGGCGGTTGCCTCCTGGTACTTGGTCAATACATCCAATATACTCCGGTGGCGAATGAGGTATTGGTCGACAGCGGCTTGGAAGTCTAGGCAACATTTGTCATGCATACTGCAGCACCTCTCACTTTGACGGTTGATCCCAGGGCAGTTGATTGAGGATGCATTCATTTGAACGCGCTAACTTTTGAGTTAATTATATAAAGCGCTCTCCGGCATTGTCAACGTCTGCCAGACAGAAAGATAGTGTCAAGACATTGTAGGATTTTTTAGAAGACATACCATCACGGATGAGTTAACATAATATTAAGCATAGGCAAGCGAAAGCTCCCG
>NZ_FNBU01000037.1 GCF_900102435.1 Sporolituus thermophilus DSM 23256
ATCGCGGCGGTCAGCGAGGTTTTGCCATGGTCAACGTGACCAATGGTACCGATGTTGCAGTGAGGTTTCGTTCTTTCAAACTTTTTCTTGGCCATTTCTTTTTACCTCCTTAAAATCAGAAAGGATTAAGCGCCTTTAACTTTGGCAATAATGGCATCCGCAATGTTTTTGGGTACTTCTTCGTAGTGGTCGAATTCCATCGAGTAGTTGCCCCGGCCCTGAGTCTTGGACCGCAGGTCAGTGGCGTAGCCAAACATTTCTGCCAGCGGTACAAAGGCCCGGATAGCTTGAACGCCGGCACGGGCTTCCATGCCTTCGATACGGCCCCGGCGCGAGTTGAGGTCGCCGATAACGTCACCCATATATTCTTCCGGCACGGTAACTTCGACCTTCACGTACGGCTCGAGCAGTACCGGGTCGGCTTTTTGTGCGCCGGCCTTGAAGCCCATCGAACCGGCAATCTTGAAGGCCATTTCCGAAGAGTCTACATCATGGTACGAGCCGTCATAGACGGTAACTTTGATGTCCACCATCGGATAACCGGCCAGTACGCCATTTTCCATCGCTTCTTTGACGCCGTTTTCGATTGCCGGGATATATTCTTTCGGAATAACACCACCGACAATCTTGTTTTCGAAGATGAAGCCCTTACCAGGCTCAAGAGGCTCGATTTCCAGCCAACAGTGGCCATACTGACCGCGGCCGCCGGACTGACGGACGAACTTGCCTTCCGCTTTGACCGCCTTGCGGATGGTTTCACGGTAAGCAACCTGGGGTTTGCCCACATTGCAATCGACCTTGAATTCGCGCAGCATGCGGTCAACGATAATTTCCAAGTGCAGCTCGCCCATGCCTTGGATAATGGTCTGACCGGTTTCCTGGTCAGTATACATCCGGAAAGTCGGGTCTTCTTCCGCCAGACGCTGGAGAGCGATGGACATTTTCTCCTGGTCAGCCTTGGTTTTCGGTTCAACGGCTACCGAAATAACCGGCTCGGGGAAGACCATCGACTCGAGAATGATGGGGTTTTTCTCATCGCACAGCGTATCACCGGTCGTGGTATCCTTGAGACCGACGGCAGCGGCGATGTCACCGGTGTAAACTTCGTCAATTTCTTCGCGGTGATTGGCGTGCATCTGGAGAATGCGGCCAATCCGCTCTTTTCTACCCTTGGTAGAGTTGTATACATACGAACCGGACGTCATCTTACCGGAATAAACACGGAAGAAAGTGAGCTTGCCCACATAGGGGTCGGCCATGATTTTGAAGGCCAACGCCGAAAACGGCAGGTCATCCTTCGCCTCACGGCAGTCTTCCGCACCGGTATCGGGATTAATCCCGCGAATGGGCGGAATATCAGTCGGCGCCGGCAGGTATTCAACAACGGCGTCAAGTAGCGGCTGTACGCCCTTGTTGCGGTAAGACGAACCGCATAGCACCGGCGTCATTTTGCACGCAATTGTCGCTTTGCGGATACCGGCTTTGATTTCCTCGATGGTGAGCTCTTCCCCTTCCAGGTATTTCATCATCAGCTCATCATCGCTCTCGGCCACGGCATCCAGCAGGTTCTGCCGGTACAGTTCAGCCTGCTCGCGCATGTCTTCCGGAATATCGGTAGCCTCACTGGTCTTGCCGAGATCATCGGTGTAAATGATAGACTTCATTTCAATCAGGTCAATAATACCTTTGAAGGTATCCTCAAAACCAATGGGCAGCTGGATAGGCACCGGATTGGCGCCCAACCGGGTTTTCATCATCTCTACAACCCGATAAAAATCGGCGCCGATTATGTCCATTTTGTTTACATAGGCAATACGGGGAACACCATATTTGTCCGCCTGACGCCATACCGTTTCGGACTGGGGCTCAACACCGCCCTTGGCGCAAAATACCGCAACCGAACCATCAAGCACCCTGAGAGAGCGCTCTACCTCAACCGTGAAGTCCACGTGCCCTGGTGTGTCAATAATGTTGATCCGGTGACCCTTCCATTGACAAGTAGTGGCCGCCGAGGTAATGGTAATACCTCTCTCCTGCTCCTGGACCATCCAGTCCATCGTCGCAGCGCCATCATGGACTTCACCAATTTTGTGCACTCTGCCTGTATAGAAGAGGATGCGTTCAGTTGTCGTGGTCTTACCGGCGTCAATGTGTGCCATGATGCCAATGTTCCGCGTCTTTTCGAGAGGAAACTGTCTGGCCACTATCATCACTCCTTACAGTACATCCGGAATTACCACCGATAATGCGCAAAAGCCTTGTTGGCTTCGGCCATCTTATGGGTATCCTCTTTTTTCTTGACCGCGCCGCCTGTATTATTGGCAGCGTCCATCAGTTCGGCCGCCAGTCTTTCCCGCATGGTCTTTTCGCCACGCAGGCGGGCGTAGTTAACCAACCAACGAATGCCAAGCGACAAACGACGGTCAGGGCGCACTTCTACCGGCACCTGATAGTTAGCGCCACCGACCCGGCGGGCACGCACCTCCAGGACAGGCATAACGTTTTTAAGCGCTGTTTCAAATACTTCAACCGGGTCTTTACCAGTCTTAGCCCGGATAATATCAAACGCATCATATACAATCTTTTCGGCAATGCCTTTTTTGCCGCTTAACATGACCTTGTTAATGAGCCGGGTGATCAACTTGGAGTTGTACACCGGATCAGGCAAGACGTCGCGCTTCGGCACAGGACCCTTTCTCGGCATCGATTTCCCTCCTTCATCCATTTTTACTATTATCGCGCGCTTTATTTCTTCGGACGCTTAGCGCCGTATTTGGAGCGACCTTGGTTGCGTTTCGCGACACCGGCCGTGTCCAGCGCGCCACGGATGATGTGGTAACGCACACCCGGAAGGTCTTTTACCCTGCCGCCCCGGATGAGCACCACCGAGTGCTCTTGCAGGTTGTGACCAATCCCCGGAATGTAAGCGGTTACTTCAATGCCATTGGTCAGCCGTACACGCGCCACTTTCCGCAGCGCCGAGTTCGGCTTCTTCGGCGTGGTAGTATATACCCTGGTGCAGACGCCGCGCTTTTGAGGACATTCTTTGAGCGCAGGCGCCGTGGATTTTTTCTCTACTGTTTCTCTGCCTTTGCGCACTAATTGGCTAATTGTCGGCATAAATACACCTCCTTCCCTAAAAATGTAGATTTATAAATAATTTTGCCCCTCGCGCATAGCAAGGGGCAAAACATTAACACCCTTGACGTATGGCTAAGACACAATGGCCACCGCGGCCGCACCGACTTCGATGCCACACGCTTGGCCCAACTCGTCCATTGTGAGTCCTTCTTCCACCGGCACCCCTTTCTGCGCGCACAACGTGCGTATGGGCTGCACAATACGGTGATCAGCGTCGGTCGCCAGGTACACCCGCAGAGCCGTACCCTTTTCGATCGCCCGTGTTGTCTGCTTGGCGCCGATGACCTTTTTAGCCTTTTTTAAAGTCTCCAGCGACACAGAAATCACTCCTCAGCTTAACAAACGAATCCAATTTCACCGCAGACACTCTAATATTCTATCATTACTAACCAATGATGTCAATAAAATTGAGCTCTTACGCGAAACTTTCATGCCCACGGCGCCGGGAGTGTCACATGGCAAAGGCACTTGCAGCAAAAGCTGCCGCAAGTGCCGGAATCTTATCGGTGTTCACTGCTATTAACTTCGTCAAGGCGCCGCACTTTGATGTTGCGGTAGCGGCTCATGCCGGTGCCGGCCGGCACCAGTTTGCCAATGATGACGTTTTCCTTAAGTCCCAGCAGCGGGTCAATTTTCCCTTTAATGGCCGCTTCCGTTAGAACGCGGGTCGTTTCCTGGAAAGAAGCTGCCGATAGGAAGGAGTCGGTCGCCAACGATGCCTTGGTAATACCGAGGAGGATGGGGCGAGCCACGGCGGGCTCGCCGCCTTTCTCAATGGCCCGGGCGTTTTCACTTTCAAAAGTATTAATATCAATGTACTCGCCCGGCAGGAGATCGGTATCGCCTGGGTCTTCGACCTTGACCTTATGCAGCATTTGCCGCACCATAACCTCGATGTGTTTGTCATTGATTTCAACGCCTTGAGATTTGTAAACCTTCTGTACTTCATGAACCAGGTAGCGCTGCGTTGCCCGCAGGCCACTGACGCGCAGAATGTCATGCGGATTGACCGAGCCTTCGGTGAGGCGGTCGCCGGCCTGGACGACATCGCCGTCCTTGACAAGTAGTCTTGCCCCGTATGGGATTTGGTATACCCGTTCTTCGCCCATCGGCGGCGTAACGGTAACCTTGCGCATACCTTTGATTTCTTTGACTTCCACCGTTCCGTCAATTTCGGTAATGATCGCCTGGCGCTTTGGCTTGCGGGCTTCAAACAATTCTTCGACCCGCGGCAGACCTTGGGTGATGTCGTCACCGGCAATACCGCCGGTATGGAAGGTGCGCATGGTAAGCTGGGTGCCCGGCTCGCCAATCGACTGGGCGGCGATGATGCCAACCGCTTCGCCGACGTCGACCATATGCCCGGTGGCCAGGTTGCGGCCATAGCATTTTATGCAGACGCCATATTGCGACTTGCAGGTGAGGACCGAGCGAATGGACA
This sequence comes from Sporolituus thermophilus DSM 23256, assembly GCF_900102435.1. Lineage (NCBI taxonomy): Bacteria > Bacillati > Bacillota > Negativicutes > Selenomonadales > Sporomusaceae > Thermosinus > Thermosinus thermophilus. The sequence continues at coordinate 4,583 of NZ_FNBU01000037.1, forward strand.
CCTTTTTGCGAAACTTAACGATGCGATCGGCCTTTTCTTCCGTAATTTCCTCGTTAAGCCGGACGATAAATTCCCCGGTCGTTTCATCAATGATATCTTCGGCAGCCACCCGGCCAACGATCCGGTCGCGCAGCGATTCAATGACGCTGGCCCCTTCGGTGATAGCCTCCACTTCAATGCCTTTGATATTGTTGTTGCGAACCTTGACTTCCCGGACATCGCTCGATAGAATGGCTTCAATGTGGTCTTCCGTAAGCGGCGTGTCGGCCGGAACAATTTCCTCGCCGGCGCTTGTATACACCGCCTCAACGGTATTTTTGCCGAGCATCTCCCGCACCATCGCTTCTTTGAGCGTCTGGCGCAGCTTTTCTTCCGGCGCGCCCAGGGCGATGGTTTCGGTAGCGGCACTGCCCACATCTTCTTCGGTCGATACCGACAGGCCGCGCACCACAATCTCAAGTACGCCGTGTTCGCCGATGGTTTTCAAGTGCTCATCGTCGAGGGCAGTATCTTTGGCCACCAACACATCGCCTGTCTTGGGGTCCAGGACGTCCTGCGCCAAGACGCGGCCAAGGAGCGTGTCGCGCAAAAAACCGATGGCACTGGCGCTTGACTGGGCAAGCCGGGCCCGCTCTTTGACAAGGTTAATGCCGATAACATCGCAGTCTTCCTCGCGGACAATGACATCCTGGGCCACGTCGACCAGTCGGCGGGTAAGATAGCCCGAGTCGGCCGTCCGCAGCGCCGTGTCAGCCAGACCCTTCCGGGCACCGTGCGTCGAGGTGAAGTAGTCAAGTACAGTTAGACCCTCGCGGAAGTTGGCCTTAATCGGTACGTCGATAATCCGGCCGGAGGGATCGGCCATAAGGCCCCGCATGCCGGCAAGCTGGCGGATCTGCTGGATGTTGCCGCGGGCGCCGGAGTTGGCCATCATGTAGACAGGATTAAATTTATCCAGGGCATTCATGAGCGCGGCCGTGACTTCCTCGGTCGCCTTAGTCCAGAGGTCGATAATCTTCTTGTACCGCTCGTCTTCGGTAATCAGGCCGCGGCGGTACTGTTTATCAATAATGTCGACCTGCGCGTCGGTCCGGGCCAAAATTTCTTTTTTCTCCGGCGGGATGACAATATCGGAAATAGCGATGGTGACACCCGCTTGGCGAGCGAACGTGAAGCCCATCTTTTTGATATTGTCCAAAATCTCCGCTGTTTTTGTATTGCCAAAGCGGCGGTAGGCTTTATCCACTAATTTGCCCAGCTGCTTTTTGTCCATCAGGATGCCGAGATACCATTCGCCGTTCTCCTGCCGGTATTCCCGCAGTTCCTCCGGCAGCGGCTCATTGAAGATCAACCGGCCGACAGTGGTGTTGACCAGACCCTTGCCCGGCATCCGTACTTTAATCTTAGCATGGAGAGACACTTCTTTATGGTCATAGGCCAAAAGCGCTTCATTAACATTGGCGAAAATCTTGCCTTCGCCTTTGGCGCCGTCCCGTTCAATGGTCAAGTAGTAGGACCCGAGAACCATGTCCTGGGTTGGGGTGGCAATGGGCTTGCCGTCCTTCGTGGAAAGGATGTTGTGCGCGGATAGCATGAGCATGCGGGCTTCGGCCTGGGCCTCCGCCGACAGCGGTACATGCACGGCCATTTGGTCGCCGTCAAAGTCAGCGTTGTAAGCGGTACAAACAAGGGGGTGAATCTTGATGGCCCGGCCTTCGGACAACACCGGTTCAAAGGCCTGAATACCAAGGCGGTGCAGTGTAGGTGCCCGGTTAAGGAGTACCGGATGCTCTTTGATGACCTCTTCGAGGACGTCCCAAACCTCGGGCCTGACCCGCTCGACCATCCGTTTCGCACTCTTGATATTGTGGGCATGGCCGGCGTTAACCAGCTTCTTCATGACAAACGGCTTGAAGAGTTCGAGCGCCATTTCCTTAGGCAAGCCGCACTGGTGCAGTTTGAGCTCAGGGCCGACGACGATAACCGAACGGCCTGAGTAGTCAACGCGCTTGCCAAGCAGGTTCTGGCGGAACCGTCCCTGCTTGCCTTTGAGCATATCGCTCAGCGACTTGAGCGGCCGGTTGCCGGGGCCGGTAACCGGCCGGCCGCGGCGGCCGTTGTCGATAAGAGCATCCACCGCTTCCTGGAGCATCCGCTTTTCATTGCGAACAATGATATCAGGAGCTCCCAGGTCGAGGAGACGCTTAAGGCGGTTGTTACGGTTAATGACGCGACGGTACAGGTCGTTGAGGTCAGAGGTGGCGAAGCGGCCGCCGTCAAGCTGGACCATAGGACGCAGTTCGGGCGGAATGACGGGAATTACGTCAAGGATCATCCACTCCGGCCGGTTGCCCGACTTACGAAACGCCTCCACAACTTCCAGCCGGCGAATGGCCCGGATTTTGCGCTGGCCGCTTACTTCCCTGAGTTCCTGCCGCAGCTCGCGACTCATTTTATCAAGGTCAAGTTCTTCAAGGAGTTTCTTTATGGCTTCGGCCCCCATGCCGACCTTAAAGGCGTTGCCATATTTCTCCCGGTATTCGCGGTATTCATTCTCCGTCAGCAACTGTTTTTTCATAAGGGGGGTATCGCCGGGATCAAGGACAATGTAGGAAGCAAAATAAAGCACCTTCTCGAGCGACCGGGGCGATATGTCAAGAATAAGGCCCATTCGGCTGGGGATGCCTTTAAAATACCAAATGTGAGAGACCGGCGCCGCCAGTTCGATATGGCCCATCCGGTCGCGACGCACTTTGGAGCGCGTAACCTCAACGCCGCAGCGATCGCAAACAATGCCTTTATAGCGGATGCGTTTATATTTGCCGCAGTGACATTCCCAGTCGCGGGTGGGGCCAAAAATTTTCTCACAAAACAGCCCGTCGCGCTCAGGCTTAAGGGTGCGGTAGTTAATAGTTTCCGGTTTTTTAACTTCGCCGTAAGACCACTTACGAATCTGATCCGGTGACGCCAAACCGATACGGATGGAGTCGAAGTTATTTACGTCCAACAAGGGGGTATCGCTCCCTTCTCATTTACTCGTAGTCGTCTTCAAGCTCATCAAGATAATCGCGAGGATTGATTTTCTTTTGCTTGGCGAGCTTGGCCTTCTTGCCGGCTTTACCGCGTGGGGCGACAAATTCGTCATCTTCGTCGTCGATTGCGGCCGGGGGAAGGTCAAACTTATCACTGTCCATTTCGCCGATTTCAGCGATAATATCCAGTTCTTCATCAAGTGGCTCGGCGCCGCTACCTGCTTCCATTTCATCCACCATATCGGGTTCGATGTCGTCAAGTTTTCGTTCATGCGGCAGCGGCCGATGCGGTTCTTCGCCGCCAAGGCTGAGCTCCAATTCCTTGGCTGTTTCATGGATATCCTCGTCTGACTCGCGGATGAGGATTTCCTGCGCATCCTCGCTAAGCACCTTAACGTCAAGACCGATGCTCTGCAATTCTTTGATGAGTACCTTAAAGGACTCGGGCACCCCCGGTTCAGGTACATTTTCGCCTTTGACAATGGCTTCGTAGGTTTTTACGCGGCCAACCACGTCGTCTGATTTAACCGTCAAGAGCTCCTGCAGCGTATAAGCCGCGCCGTAGGCTTCCAGCGCCCAAACCTCCATTTCGCCGAACCGCTGGCCGCCGAACTGGGCCTTGCCTCCGAGCGGCTGCTGGGTAACCAGCGAGTATGGACCGGTAGAGCGGGCATGGATTTTGTCGTCCACCAAGTGGGCCAGTTTCAACATATAGATATAGCCTACGGTAACCGGATTGTCGAAGGGTTCGCCGGTACGGCCGTCATAGAGGATGCTCTTGCCGTTTTCAGGCAAGCCGGCCATTTTCAGCGTTTTAAACACGTCTTCTTCGCGGGCCCCGTCAAAAACGGGCGTCGCCAGGTGGATACCGGCTTCCCCTGGTTTGAGCATGCCGTGTTTATCCACATCATAGCCGGCTTCCCGCAGCCGCTGCTCCACATTAGGATCCATATTCTTGATCTGGAGGCCGAGGGCGTGAGCGGCCCAACCAAGGTGCGTCTCCAATACCTGACCGATGTTCATCCGGGACGGCACGCCCAGGGGATTGAGCACGATTTGCACCGGACGGCCATCAGGCAGGAAGGGCATATCTTCTACCGGCATGATGCGCGATACGACACCCTTGTTACCGTGGCGGCCGGCCATCTTGTCGCCTTCCGAAATCTTCCGTTTTTGGGCAATGTAAACGCGGACCAGCTGGTTGACACCGGGCGGCAGCTCGTCGCCGTTTTCCCGGGTAAAGACTTTGACATCTACGATTTTGCCGGCTTCACCGTGCGGTACGCGCAGCGACGTGTCACGCACTTCCCGTGCCTTTTCGCCAAAAATGGCCCGGAGCAGCCGTTCTTCTGCCGTCAGTTCCGTCTCGCCTTTCGGCGTTACTTTGCCAACCAAAATGTCGCCGGGACGAACCTCGGCGCCAACCCGGATAATGCCGCGTTCGTCCAGATCGCGGAGCACATCCTCTGACACGTTGGGAATATCGCGGGTTATTTCTTCCGGTCCTAATTTGGTGTCGCGGGCATCGCACTCATATTCTTCGATGTGGATCGAAGTAAAAATATCTTCCTTTACCAGTTCTTCGCTAAGCAGGATGGCGTCCTCGTAGTTGTAGCCCTCCCACGGCATAAACGCTACCAGGACGTTGTAGCCAAGGGCGAGTTCACCGTTATTGGTGGACGGCCCGTCGGCCAAGGGCTGACCTTTTTCCACCCGTTGTCCCTTGTAGACGATGGGCTTTTGATTGATACAAGTTCCTTGGTTGGAACGCATATATTTAAGCAGTTTATATGTATCCAACCCACCCTTGTCATTACGGACCTGAATTTCGGTAGCCGTCACCTTTTCGACCACGCCGGCATTTTTGGCAAGCACGACCACGCCGGAGTCGCAAGCTGCTTTATATTCCATGCCGGTGCCGACGAGCGGGGCCTGCGTTTTGAGAAGCGGTACAGCCTGACGCTGCATGTTGGCGCCCATCAGGGCCCGGTTGGCGTCGTCGTTTTCCAGGAAGGGAATCATGGCGGTAGCGATGGACACTACCTGTTTGGGTGAAACGTCCATGTAGTCGACCTGTTCGGCCGGGACAACCAGAATGTCATGTTTATAGCGGACAGTAACCCGCGGTTGGACAAACCAACCGTCTTCGCTGATTTCTTCATTGGCCTGAGCAATGACCACTTCATCTTCTTCGTCGGCGGTAAGATAATGGACCTCATCGGTAACCCGGCGGTTCTCTTTATCAACTTTGCGGTACGGTGTTTCAATAAAGCCGAACTCATTAATCCGGGCATAGGTGGACAGTGAGCCGATCAGACCGATGTTGGGACCTTCCGGTGTCTCAATCGGGCACATACGGCCATAATGGGAGTGGTGCACGTCGCGCACTTCGAAACCGGCCCGTTCCCGGCTCAGGCCACCCGGGCCAAGAGCGCTCAGCCGGCGTTTATGGGTAAGCTCGGCCAGCGGATTTGTCTGGTCCATGAACTGTGACAACTGGCTGGAACCGAAGAATTCTTTAATAGCGGCCACTACCGGCCGGATGTTGATGAGTGCCTGGGGCGTGATGACATCGATATCCTGGATGGTCATGCGCTCCTTGACAACCCGCTCCATCCGCGACAAACCGATGCGGAACTGGTTTTGCAGCAGTTCGCCTACCGAGCGGAGACGGCGGTTGCCCAAATGGTCGATGTCGTCAACTTTGCCGTGGCCATCCATCAGATTAAGCAGGTAGCTGATAGCGGCGATAATGTCCTCACGGGTGATGGTACGATGCGAATAGGGCAAACTGGGATTGGCGATTATCTTGATAACCGTGCCGTCCTTCTGACGGATTTTGCATTCAATGAGGCCTGCCCGGTTGAAGACGCCGCTTGCCTCGATGCGGGCGGCGACTTTTTCGTCCACTACCGTGCCTTCGGGAACAATAATTTCGCCTGTTTCTTTATCGACAATGGGCTCATGCAGCATCTTACCCATAATACGGCGCCGCCAGCCCAGTTTTTTGGTTAGTTTATAACGTCCCACCGCCGCCAAATCATAACGCTTGGGATCAAAGAACAGTGACTCCAAAAGTTGGGTCGCATTTTCCACCGTAGGCGGCTCGCCCGGCCGGAGACGCTTATAAATTTCGACCAGCGCCTCTTCCTTGGAATCCGTGCTGTCTCGTTCCAGCGTGGCGCGGATGCGGACATCGTCGTTGAAAAGGTCAAGAATAGCGCCATTGGAAGCCCACCCCAACGCGCGGATGAGAACGGTAACCGGTAGTTTGCGGGTCCGGTCAACCCGCACAGACACGACGTCATTAGCGTCTGTTTCCAATTCCAGCCACGCGCCGCGGTTGGGGATGATGGTTGCATTATACAGCTTCTTGCCGCTTGTATCGATCGTCTCACCGTAGTAGGCACCCGGTGAGCGGACTAACTGGCTGACAATAACACGTTCGGCGCCGTTGATGATAAAAGTGCCGTTTTCCGTCATGAGCGGGAAATCGCCCATGAAGACCTCTTGTTCTTTAATTTCGCCGGTTTCCTTATTGATTAGGCGTACACTAACGCGCAAAGGGGCAGAATAGGTGACATCCCGCTCTTTGCACTCTTCCACCGAATACTTCGGCTCACCGAGCGTGAAGCCTTCAAAGGACAAGACGAGATTGCCCGTGAAGTCTTGAATTGGCGAGATGTCGCGAAATATCTCCTGCAAACCTTCCTTGAGGAACCAGTTGTAGGAGTTTTTCTGGATTTCGATGAGGTTGGGCATGTCCAGCACTTCGTTAATCTTGGCATAACTATAGCGGACCCGTGTGCCCACCTGTACAGGCTTGAACATTTACATCCTTCACCCCTTAGCCCAATTTCACTAACCATACATAAGAGCATAAAATAATGGATACTATAAATACGAAAAAGAAGCAAGGTTCTTCCATTGGTGAGGACCCTTGCTTTTTTCAGCACGATGAAATAAATGTTTCATCCTCCACTATATTACTATTTCCTGGCAATACACAAATTATACCAGCATAGCGACATAAAGTAAAAAAAATTGGCGTCTGTGTATTGCATCGCATTTTAGAATGATAACATATGTAAAATATGTTGTCAAGAAAAATTCTCCACAAAAGGAAAATTGGGGCCGCCGGCAGCTTATTCAGGCTGCGAACGGCCAGGAACCCATTGACCGGAATTGTCATCAGGACGGTTATTGTGAAAAGTAGCGTTTTCATCTGGCCTTCGGTAGTAAATAAGTCAATTTTTCAAATAAGTCAAGCCTAACCCCGCCATACACAAAGGAAAAAGGGTGCTCGCGCAGAGCACCCTTTTCGCTTTGCCAGTTCTTATTTAATTTCAACAGTAGCGCCGGCTTCGACAAGCTTAGCTTTGATCGCTTCGGCATCAGCCTTGGAAACTTTTTCTTTAACAGGCTTCGGAGCACCATCCACCAGGTCTTTGGCTTCTTTGAGGCCCAGGCCGGTGATTTCGCGCACAACCTTGATAACGTTGATTTTGCCAGCGCCGGGGTTGGTGAGGATAACGTCGAATTCGGTTTTTTCTTCGGCAGCAGGAGCGGCAGCGGCACCGGCGGCCGGAGCAGCAGCAACGGCTACAGGAGCAGCGGCGCTAACACCGAATTTTTCTTCGAGGGCTTTTACGAGCTCAGCGAGCTCCAGCACCGTCATTTTCTCAATAGCTTCCATAATTTGTTCTTTCGTCATATTTCAATACCTCCAACTTTCTAGTTGTTTATGTTTTGATTTAGGATATTGTGTTAACTAGGGAAACCAGGCTGCATCATTCATGCGGAACGTTTCACGCCGCACCGCTTATGCAGATTCTTTTTGTTTGCGGACAGCTTCCAGCACATATACGAAGTTGCGGATGGTGCCCTGGAGAACATTGACCAGACCGGCAATGGGCGCCTGCATGCCTGCCAGCACCTGAGCGATAAGGACTTCGCGCGGCGGCAGGTTAGCCAAGGCTTTAACCCCGTCGACGTCAATAACCTTGCCCTCGACCAAGCCGGCTTTGATTTCCATGACTTGCAACTTGTTTTCTTTGATGAAGTCGGAAATCACTTTGGCCGGTGCTACCGGGTCAGCGTAAGACATGGCGATGGCCGTAGGTCCTTCCAAATAAGGCTCCAGCCCTTCCAATCCCACTTCTTTGGCAGCAATGCGGGTCAGGGTATTTTTTACTACGCGATACTCAACGCCGGCTTCGCGAAGCTTACGGCGCAGTTTGGTGTCCTGAGCCACCGTAAGGCCGCGGTAGTTGGTAATAACCGCCCCTTTGGTATTTGCCAGTTTTTCTTTCAATTCAGCGACAATAGCTTGTTTCTCCGATGTTACTGCCACTTACATTCCACCTCCTTTATAGGTTTCACTGAACACCAAAATTAAAAGCGACCTCGCGGCAGCAGAAAACCGGAGGTCGCCTACACACAGGCTTAGTGTGCAGCAGCGTTTACCCGGCCTCGGCAGGCGGACTTTATCATCCATTAAAGAAACTACCTGCTTTCTACAGCCTACTAGCTATTAGATTTATGCTATTAGTCTTTTTTGCCGGGGGCGCGCAGCGTGCTCACTTTTACGCCAGGTCCCATCGTGGTGCTCAGGGTAATGCTGCGCAGATACTGGCCCTTGGCTGCAGCCGGCTTAACGCGGATCAAGGTGTCGATAAGCGTATAGAAGTTCTTAAGCAGCTTCTCGTTGTCAAACGAGACTTTGCCGATCGGCGCATGAATATTACCGGCCTTATCGGTGCGGTACTCGATCTTACCAGCCTTGATCTCTTTAACGGCGCGGGCTACATCCATTGTTACCGTGCCAACTTTGGGGTTCGGCATTAAGCCTTTGGGACCGAGAATTTTACCCAGACGGCCGACCATGCCCATCATATCGGGCGTAGCCACAGCCACATCAAAATCGGTCCAGCCTTCCTGAATTTTCGCCACCACATCTTCGGCGCCCACAAAATCAGCGCCGGCTTCTTCGGCTTCCTTGGCTTTTTCGCCTTTGGCGAAGACGAGAACCCGTTTGGTTTTACCGGTGCCATAGGGCAGAACAACGGCGCCGCGCACCTGCTGATCGGCGTGTTTGGGATCAACGCCCAGTTTTACGGCCACTTCCACCGTTTCGTCAAACTTGGCGCTGGCCGTTTTCTTTACCAGCTCAACGGCCTCTTCAGGATCATACAGCTTGCCCCGCTCAATCAGCTTGGCCGCTTCTTGATATTTCTTACCGTGTTTCGGCATTGACAATTTCCTCCTTTGTGGTAGTAGCGGAAAATCCTCCCACACGCGGCTGATGCCGCACCATATCAGTGTCAGTCAATAATGTCGATACCCATGCTGCGGGCAGTGCCCTCAATCATGCGCATTGCCGCTTCGAGGCTGGCGGCATTCAGGTCCTGCATCTTGAGTTCCGCAATCTCGCGAACCTTGGCGCGAGGAACCTTTGCAACCTTTTTCTTGTTAGGCTCACCCGAAGCAGTCTCAATCCCTGCGGCCTTTTTCAGGAGTACGGCTGCAGGCGGGGTCTTGGTGACAAAGGTAAAAGATCTATCTTCAAAGACGGTGATTTCAACCGGAATAATCAGACCGGCTTGTTGTGCCGTTCTTTCGTTAAATTCCTTAACGAAAGCCATTATGTTGACTCCAGCCTGACCGAGCGCAGGACCAACCGGCGGCGCCGGAGTAGCTTTGCCAGCGGGAACTTGCAGTTTCACAACTTTCACTACTTTTTTGGCCATTGGTTTACACCTCCTTACATGCAAAATGTGGTCTACGGGCCTTTAAACCCTCCCACGTTGGCGGCCGCTCCGCAGTCGCCAGCTCTAGGAAAACATAGCAATAATGGTTATATTTTTTCAACTTGTACGAAATCCAATTCTACCGGCGTTTCGCGCCCAAAAAGATTGATCAGCACTTTCAGCTTGCCCCGGTCGGGATAAACTTCCAGGACGGGAGCCGTCCAGTTTTCAAAAGCGCCGGAAGTAATCCGCACAAGTTGCCCCACGCTAATATCAACTTTGGGCTTAATTTCTTCAATCCCCATAGCTTTGAGGATGTGTCTGACTTCGGCATCGCTAAGCGGAATGGGTTTGGTTCCTGAGCCCACAAAACCGGTCACACCCGGCGTGTTGCGGACAACATACCAGGACCGGTCATTCACGATCATCTCTACCAGCACATAGCCGGGAAAAACTTTGCGTTTGGCGACTTTTTTCTTGCCATCCTTAATTTCCACTTCGTCTTCCATCGGCACTAAAACACGGAAAATCTCGTTTTCCATGCCCATGGAACGAACTTTTTTCTCAAGGTTGGCTTTCACTTTGTTTTCATAACCGGAATAAGTATGGATAACATACCACTTTTTTTCGGACTCCATGCAACAAGAGAGGCGCTCAGCGCCATCCCCCACCCCCTAGCTACTTAATGAATAACCGAAGCAGCTCGCTGAAACCTGTATCAATAACCCAAATAAGCAGTGCAACCGCCAATACGGAAACAAAGACAACACCCGTGTAGGTTACCAGTTCCTGCTTATTGGGCCAGGAGACTTTCTTGAGCTCGGCTCTTACGTCGCGCAAAAACCGTTTCCAGCGTGCTGTATTGGTTGGGATTGCCGTTTCTTGGGCAGCCACTTTCTCACATCCCCATTTCATACTGCCAATTTAGCATTAACCCACAACAATAATTGGCAGGGGCGGCAGGACTTGAACCCGCAACCAACGGTTTTGGAGACCGCTACTCTACCAATTGAGCTACACCCCTACATCCTTATGTTAATACAAATTCAATTATAAATTACTTGGTTTCTTTGTGTAAAGTGTGTTTTTTGCAAAACTTGCAGTATTTATTGAATTCAAGTCTATCGGGGTCGTTTTTCTTGTTTTTATTGGTTTGGTAATTGCGTTGCTTGCATTCGGTGCAAGCCAGCGTTATAGCGTTGCGCATCCTGTCCACCTCTTTCTAAATTCCAACTAAGCATGACAAACCGTCAGCATTCGTTAATACAATTTATCACACTTATTTCGCCCTGTCAATAGTCCACGCGCCCGGGTATGCAATTAGGAGCAGAAATAAACAGGGGTGGAGTGCCCCATTCCCCTGTTTATTATTCATTCCCATTTATGATAATTTTATACACTTCCGGATAAATGTCAGATAGTTTAAGCTTCGATGGCAGTTACGACACCGGCGCCAACGGTACGACCGCCTTCACGGATCGCGAAGCGCAGACCTTCCTCAATCGCGATCGGGGTGA
>NZ_FNBU01000038.1 GCF_900102435.1 Sporolituus thermophilus DSM 23256
ATCAGCTGGTCCATTTTTTCTAAAACCGCCTTGACGATCGTGCGCCCTACGTCATGTAGTTTATTTTGTAACAGCCGCTCAAATTTCTGAAAATCCATCTCATACAATAAACGCTCAAATTCTTTCTCGTCTTCTTCCAACTTCGAAAGGATAACCTCTTTGATATATCGAATAAATACTGTCATGAAGACATCACCCCTGGGTAATCTTTTTGGATTACTCATCCCGTCGAAGGATGGTGATGTCTTCTTCTTTTTTCTTCCTCAAAAATCCTACAGTAATTTTACACTAACCAGACAGAAAAGTAAGATTGACAATGGCGGAAGGGTGTGATAAAATACTAAAATTTGAAAATTTGCAAGTTTTATGTTATACTAAATATGAGCAGGGGGGATATACATGGTGGCCATCGGTGACAAGGTCGTTTATCCCATGCATGGTGCCGGCGTCGTTGAAGCGTTGGAAGAGCATGAAGTCTTGGGGAAAAAACAATATTACTATGTGCTGACCATGCTTTGCAGCGGTATGCGTGTCATGATTCCGCAAGACCAAGTCGACCAGGTAGGGTTGCGCGCCGTTGTCGGCGAGACGGAGATAGCGCGAGTAAAAGAAGTCCTTAGCGGTTTACCTGAACAGGATACGGGCAATTGGAACCGGCGTATTAACCATAACCTTACGAAAATCAAGAGCGGCAGCATCTTTGAAGTGGCGGAAGTGGTGCGTAATCTGATGAAGCAAGAGGTAGGCAGGCGCCTTTCCACCGCTGAGCGGCGGCTGCTCGACACCGCTAAACAAATCTTGATTAGCGAACTGGTGCTGGCATGTGACAAAGATGTCGACAGCGTTGAAAGCTGGGTTGACGGACTGATACAAAAAAATAGCGCCGGGCAGGTAAACTTTTAGAGTATTTTTTCACTAAATTGGATAAACTAAAGAATGATTTCCACATTTTGGTTTATTGGTGGCCAATCTCTTGTGGGAATGCGGAATGTACTTTATAATATAACAATATGGGAGGAGGTGAAGTTTTGCTTGATAAAACGCTCCGTTTTGTAATCACCGTACTGGCAGCCATTGGCGGTCTGATGATGACTGACCGGATTATACCACTGCTGGCATCTGTGGTTAGTCCCGAATTCTTGCGCGTCGGTGTGTTTGGCATTACCGTGGCTACCATGGTATCTTTCCTGTTCGGCGGGCTGATTGGCGGCGTGGTTGGTTTTTTGGCGTCGCCGCTATTGATTAAACACTTGTGGCAGTTTACCTACTGGGTAGAAGCCAGGCTTAATAAAATGCCCGTTTATGACGTACTGGCAGGCGCGTTGGGTCTTGCTGTCGGACTTATAATTTCTAATCTTTTAGGTTCCGCCTTTCTTCCTATTCCGATTATTGGCACCTATGTTCCCGGGGTACTCAGCATTATTCTGGGTTATCTTGGCATAAATGTGGCAATCCGCAAGCGTGATGAACTGGTTGCCCTGTTTGCGTCCCTGCCGCGCATGGGTAAAGACCGGCAGAAGGAAAAGGGCGCCAACATTTCCCAGTATAAGATTCTCGATACCAGTGTCATTATTGACGGCCGCATTGCCGATATCTGCAAAAGCGGTTTTATTGAAGGTACGCTGGTTATTCCTGGCTTTGTGCTGGAAGAGCTGCAGCATATTGCCGATTCTTCCGACCTGCTTAAGCGTAATCGTGGCCGTCGCGGCCTTGATATTCTCAACCGTATTCAGAAGGAACTTGGCATGTATGTTCAGATTGACAACCGCGATTTCGACGATATCGCCGAAGTGGACTCCAAACTGGTAAAATTGGGTCAGCTTCTTAAGGCCAAGATCATTACCAATGATTACAACCTTAACAAGGTCGCCGAACTCCAGGGAGTACCTGTCCTCAACATCAACGAACTGTCCAACGCCGTGAAACCGGTAGTCCTACCCGGCGAGGAGATGGTCGTTCATGTGGTCAAAGACGGCAAGGAAGTCGGTCAAGGTGTTGCCTATTTAGACGATGGAACTATGATTGTTGTTGACGGCGGTAAGCGCCATATTGGCGAAACCATCGGCGTTTTGGTAACTTCGGTGTTGCAGACCGCCGCCGGCCGGATGATTTTTGCTAAGCCCAAGGCACTATAAAGTTCGAAATCAGCCCTCAAGCGCGGTGGCCGCTTCAGGGCTTTTCTTTTTCCGGGAAAAACAGGAAAAGCATTTTTGCTCGCGAAGCTAATAACGTAAAAAATTATATTCCGCTACGTTCCGTTTTTCCGTTTACAGCCTTCACATAAAAAAGCAATATTCCACCACAATCCACTTTCTACTTTCCGTTTTCTAATTTCCATATAGAAAGGTCGTAGAATATGGTAACAGCAATTATTGCCGCCGCCGGGCAGGGGCGGCGCATGGGCGCCGGGAGCAACAAAGTGCTGCTGACGCTGGCCGGCATTCCGCTTGTGGTCCGCACCGTCCGCCAACTGGCCGCTTGTCCGCAGATAGAGGAAATCATTATTGTAAGCGGGCCGGAGGAAATGGGAGAAATGCACTCTTTGGTTTCAGCCATGGGCTTAACCCAAAAATGGCAGGTCGTCGCCGGTGGCAGTGAACGCCAGTATTCGGTGGCCAATGCCCTCGCCGCCGTTTCCGGCAAGGCAGAGATTATTGTTGTGCACGACGGTGCCCGACCGCTGGCAGACCAAACGGCAATCGAAAATGTTATCGCCGCCGCCCGCGAGTATGGCGCCGCGGTAGTAGCCGTACCGGTCAAAGATACGATTAAAGTGGCTGATGCTAACGGTTTTGTGGCTACTACCCCTGACCGGAAGAAACTGTGGGCCGTTCAGACGCCGCAGGCCTTTCAGGCCGCCATTTTGCGCCAGGCTTACGCCCAGGCGTTGGCGGAAGGTTTTTTGGGAACCGACGATGCTTCCCTGGTGGAACGCCTGGGGATGCCGGTAAAACTGGTGACAGGCAGTTACCGCAATTTAAAAATCACGACGCCGGAAGATATGGTGATTGCCGCGGCGTTACTGGAAGGAGAAAGAACCATGCGGGTAGGCATTGGTTATGATGTGCATCGCTTGGTGGCAGGCCGCAACCTCATTTTAGGCGGGGTTGAGATCCCGTACGAGTATGGTCTTGAGGGTCATTCGGACGCTGACGTGCTATTGCACGCCATTAAAGATGCCCTGCTGGGGGCGGCGGCCCTCGGGGACATTGGGCGCCATTTTCCGGATACCGACCCGCGGTATAAAGGGGCTTCCAGCCTTAAACTACTGGCGCGCGTCAAGGAAATACTGGCTGAAAAAGGGTATGAGGCGGGTAATGTGGACGCTACCGTCATTGCCCAGAAGCCTAAGCTGGCGCCTTACATCGCCCAAATGAACGCCAATATCGCTGCCGTGCTGGGCATAGACGTCGACCGGGTTAATGTCAAAGCGACCACTACCGAAGGGCTGGGCTTTACCGGCCGCGGCGAAGGCATCGCGGCCCAGGCGGTTGCCACCGTTGTCCGCCGATAATGTTCGATGCATAAAAGGAGCGAGCGGCCGCATATTATAAATAATAACTTTTTTGCGCCCGTTTGGGAGGTGGCTTGCGGTGCGCCGCTTACTCTGCTTATTATTATGTCTGCTGATCCTTCTCGTCTGGCCTGGCGTGGCCAGCGCCGCCGACTTTAAGATTAACATAAGTATTTCCCGCCAGGACGACGGTACTACCTGCGGCGAACTGCTTGTCAACGACCGCGTGGTGTGGCGGATCGCCGTGCTGGCTGACGGCGCCAAACCGGCGACAAGCGGCGGTGCTTCGGCTACTACCTGGATTGCGCCCGATATTGTGAACGGCATGTTTGTAATTAAAATCAGCAGTGAATAATGGTGCGGCACTTGGTGATTTGGCCAAGTGCCGTTTTACAGTCCGCCGCGGCGTGCAGCCTGTTCTTGCGAAAAAAGCCGGAATGATTTACAATATCATGGAAAAGACAGACGAACTGGCTGCTTTAGGTTCGGTTTTATTGGAGGGATATAAATGTCTAAGCGGGAACTGCGCGTGCGGTTCGCTCCCAGCCCTACCGGCCCTTTTCATATCGGCGGGGCCCGCTCGGCGCTGTTTAACTGGCTGCTGGCGAAAAAGCACGGCGGCAAAATGATACTGCGGATTGAGGATACCGACCTGGAACGTTCCAGCAAGGAGTCGGAAGAAAACATCAAGGAAGCGCTGCGGTGGCTGGGCATCCAGTGGGATGAAGGCGTCGATGTCGGCGGTCCTTATGGCCCATACCGCCAGACCGAACGGCTGGATATTTACCGTCAGTATACCGACAAGTTAATCGCCGAGGGGAAAGCCTATTTATGTTACTGCACCGACGAAGAATTGGAAGCTGAACGGCAGGCCCAGTTGGCGCGGGGCGAGACGCCGCGGTACAGCGGGCGCTGCGCCGCTCTGACCGAGGAGGAGCGCCGGCGCCTGGTTGCCGAAGGCCGCAAGCCGGCGGTGCGGTTCCGCGTGCCGGAAAACCGGCAGATTGTCTTTAAGGACTTGGTGCGTGGCGTCGTTACGTTTGATTCTAACGGCATTGGCGATTTCGTTATTCTCAAGTCGGACGGCATTCCCGTGTACAATTATGCGGTGGTCATTGACGATGCCCTGATGCGCATTACCCATGTCATCCGGGCCGAAGAACACCTTTCCAATACGCCGCGGCAAATACTGCTATACGAGGCGCTGGGATTTGAGCTGCCTGAATTCGGGCACATTTCGCTTATCTTAGGCAAGGACCGGACGAAAATGAGCAAACGGCATGGCGCTACGTCGGTAGAGCAATACCGACAGCTTGGCTATCTGCCGGAGGGGCTCGTTAATTTCCTCGCCCTCCTGGGATGGTCGCCGGCAAATGAGCAGGAGTTCTTTACCATTGACGAACTGGTGCGGGAGTTCAGTATGGACCGGGTAGCCAAGAATCCGGCCGTCTTTGACTTGGACAAGCTCAACTATATCAACGCCCATTATATTCGCCGCGCCGATCCGGCCCTTGTTACCGAACTAGCCCTGCCCCACTTACAGGCGGCCGGCTATGTTCAGGAACCGGTGACGCCTGAGCAGCGGACCTGGCTGGTCCAGGTGGTGGCCGCCGTCCAGGATTATATCAGTTATGCGGCTCAGGTTGTCGACCATGTGGATATTTTCTTTAAGGATGAAGTGGAATTTGAAAGCGACGAAGCGCGCCAGGTACTCGCCGATCCCGATATCCCGCGGGTGATGGCGGCGTTTAAGAGCAAATTAGACGCCTTGCAGGTGGTGGATGCCCCGGCCGTACAGGCTGTGCTGAAAGGTATTACGAAAGAGCTGAAAGTGGGCGGCAAAAAAGTTTACATGCCGATCCGCGTCGCCCTTACCGGCCGGACGCACGGTCTTGACCTGGACAAGTTTATTGCCCTCATCGGTAAGGAGCGGACGCTGGTCCGGCTACAGCAGACCTTAGCCAAAATCGGGCTATAACCTCCTCTGATTGACAGCTGCCTAACGGCTGTGTATAATGAAATCACCAACCGCAGAAAACTTATCATAATACTCGGAAAAGTCATGACCGGGAGAAGTAGGCGCAGGTCCACCCCGCCAGAGAGGCGCCGCCAACGGCTGCGAGCGGCGCTGGGGTCAGGAGCGCCGAAATGCGCCCGCGAACTGGACGACGGAAAGCTTAAAGTATGTCGTCTCGGCCGCAGCCGTTATTTTGCGGAAAGTGGGGTGCGAGCGACTCGTACCCAAGCAGAGTGGAACCACGGACCACCGTCTCTGTGAGGCGGTGGTCTTTTTATTTTGGCAGCTATTTTTGGAGGAGGAGAATAATGTTTGAACGCTTAAAAAAGGATATTCAGGTCGTTTTTGAACGCGACCCGGCGGCTAAAAGCGTTCTGGAAGTGCTGCTATGCTATCCGGGACTACATGCCATTTGGCTGCACCGCATTGCTCACCGCCTTTACAAGCGGGGGTGGATCGTACTGCCCCGTCTGATTTCCAATTTTGCCCGCTTTCTCACGGGTATTGAAATCCATCCGGGAGCCAAAATAGGGGAAGGTTTGTTTATTGATCATGGCACCGGCGTGGTGATCGGGGAAACGGCCGAGATTGGCCGCAATGTAACGCTTTATCAGGGAGTGACGCTGGGCGG
Source organism: Sporolituus thermophilus DSM 23256 (assembly GCF_900102435.1). Lineage (NCBI taxonomy): Bacteria > Bacillati > Bacillota > Negativicutes > Selenomonadales > Sporomusaceae > Thermosinus > Thermosinus thermophilus. Next base: position 6,163 of record NZ_FNBU01000038.1, read on the forward strand.
TACAGGCAAGGAAAAAGGCAAGCGTCATCCTACCATCGGCGACAATGTCGTCGTGGCCAGCGGCGCTAAAGTGCTCGGGTCGTTTAAGGTCGGCGACAATTCCAAGATTGGCGCTGGTTCGGTTGTGCTCAAGGAAGTGCCGCCCAACTCTACGGTGGTAGGCATCCCGGGGCGCGTTGTCGTCAAAGACGGCAAGCGGATTGACGATATCGACCTGGAACACAACAATCTGCCCGACCCGGTGGCCGAGATGTTAAATTGCATGCACCGGAAGATCGAAAAACTGGAGGCGCGTATTGCCCAACTGGAAGAGGAGTTGAACAAACATGGCGCTAAGAGTGTATAATACCTTGACCAAGCAAAAGGAAGAATTTGTGCCGCGGGAGCCTGGCAAGGTAAAAATGTATGTCTGCGGCGTGACGCCGTACAACCACCCCCATATCGGCAACGCCAGGCCGTTTATTACCTGGGACGTTATTCGCCGTTATCTTGAACATCGCGGTTTTGCCGTTTTTCATGTCCAAAACTTTACCGACATCGATGATAAAATTATTAATACTGCCAACCAGGAAGGCGTGACCTGGGACACCGTCGCTAACCGGTACATCGCTGCCTATTTTGAAGTAATGGATAAACTTAACGTCCGCCGGGCCCATGTTTATCCCCGCGTATCAGACCACATCGGCGAAATTATCGCCATCGTCAGGCGGCTTATCGACAAGGGCTATGCCTATACAATCGATGGCGATGTCTATTACAGCGTGGAAAAGTTTGCTCCCTATGGCCAGTTGAGCGGTCGCAGCCTGGAGGACATGAAGGCCGGCGCCCGTATTGACGTCGATGAACGCAAGCGCCACCCGATGGACTTCGCCTTATGGAAAAGCGCCAAACCGGGCGAGCCGGCCTGGGACAGTCCATGGGGGCCGGGGCGGCCGGGTTGGCATATTGAATGCAGCGCGATGGCCCTGAAATATCTAGGCAACGGTTTTGACTTCCATGGCGGCGGTAGTGACCTTATTTTTCCCCACCATGAAAACGAAATTGCCCAGTCGGAAGCGTATACGGGCGAGACGCCGTTTGTGCGCTATTGGCTGCACAACGGCTTTATTACCGTCAACGAGGAAAAAATGAGCAAATCGCTCGGCAACTTCTTCCTCGTCAAAGACATTCTGGCTCATTACCCGCCCGAGGTGCTCAGGTTTTTTATCCTGTCTACCCATTACCGCAGTCCGCTGGACTTCAGCGACGAGCGACTGGCGGAAGCCGGACGCAGCCTGGAGCGTCTGCGGACGGCCGTGGAAAATATTCGCCAGCTCGAGAAACTGCCCGGCGGCGCCGGCGGGGAGCAAGCCGACGTTGTCCGCCGGGCGGCTGCCCAGGCGAAAGCCGAGTTTTACGCGGCCATGGACGATGATTTCAACACCGCTTTGGCGATTAGCGTCATGTTCAGCTTGGCGAAAGAGATCAATATCTATTACAGTCAGGTGGCGGCCGGCAAGGTGGTGCTGGATGCCCAGGCCCTGGCGGAAGTGCGCGACGCTTATTTCATGATGGCCGATATTTTGGGAATATTAGTAAAGGAACGGGCCGGCCAGACGGAAGTTGACGGCGAACTTGTCGCCGGGCTGATGGACATCATCATCGCCGTCCGCCAGGAAGCCCGCCAGCGCAAGGATTGGGCCACCGCGGACGGTATTCGCAGCCGCCTGGCCGAATTAGGCATTATTCTGGAAGATTCGCCGCAGGGCGTAAGGTGGAAACGGCGTTGAAATTTGACCACTTTCAGCTATTAATGGGAAAAATACTGAACCAGGCGGCTACTGCCCCTGTGGGTAGCTTCGCGGTGGAGCCCGAGCGGCTCCACCCGCTAGTTCTTGCTTACATCGGCGATGCTGTCTTTACCCTTTATGTGCGTACCCGTCTATTGACCTATGAACAACAGAAAGTTCGCGTGCTGCACAGTTACGACGCCAAGATGGTATCGGCCGTAATGCAGGCAGTGGCGGTCAAGGAGCTTGCGGGCGAACTCAGCGAAGCCGAACAGGACCTTGTGCGGCGAGGTCGTAACACTGGTAAGGCTGCGCCGCGCAGCGCCTCGGTTGGCGAATACCGCCACAGCACCGGGTTTGAGACCCTGCTTGGCTATCTCTTTCTCAGTAAGCAGCATGAACGCCTTTATGAGATTATGGATAAGGCATTTGTCATTATTTCCCGGAAATTATTGAAATGTGATGAAGAATGTGGTGAGGAGAAGAATGAAGGTAAAACTGATTAACCACACGCCCGAGCCTGAACGGGCGGTAGCGATGGCGGCAAGGCTGTGTTACTCACCGGTAGGGGCGGCCCAATTGGCGGAAACCATGTCGGACGAGCAGATCAGTCGACTGGTGGCCAAGATTATCAGCCTGGGCCACCTGTCAACCCTGGAGCATGTTACATTTACCTTCGCCATTGAAGGAGTTTCGCGGGTGCTGACCCACCAACTGGTGCGCCACCGCATCGCTTCTTATTCCCAACAGTCACAGCGGTATGTAAAGGAACATGATTTTGAATACATCCTACCGCCGTCGATTGGTGCCAATCCGGCGGCTAAGGAGAAATTTGCGGCCTTGATGGAGACAATTCGTGATGTTTATGATGAGCTGGTAGCGCTGGGCGTGCACCAGGAAGACGCGCGCTATGTTCTGCCCAATGCGACGGAAACCAAAATTGTCGTAACAATGAATGCCCGGTCGCTGCTGCATTTTTTCCAGCTGCGCTGCTGCAACCGCGCCCAGTGGGAAATCCGGCGCCTGGCCGAGACCATGCTGGCCGAGGTGCGGCAAGTGGCGCCGCTGCTCTTTGCCAAAGCCGGGCCAACGTGCGTCACCGCTGGCTACTGCAGCGAAGGGGAAATGTCGTGCGGCAGGCTTGCTCGTCTTAAGCCCAAAAACCGGGAATAACCCCGGTTTTTCTGTTACATAAAAGTAGCCAACGGCAAAGATATTAGTTTTTAACGCGGTAAGCGGAAAGTGGAAATCGGCTGCGCTTTTTTACATAACAAACGGAATTTACGGTTATACTAAAAGGCCGCCTGAGTGGCGGCGGAAGGAGGCGTACACATGAATGAAGATATTATTGCCGGACGAAACGTTGTGATGGAAGCGCTGCGGAGCGGCCGGCCAATCAATAAAATATTAGTAGCTAAAGGCGAGCGGCATGGCTTGGTGCGGGAAATTGTCGGTTTGGCCCGCGAACAAGGGCTGGTGGTCCAGGAAGTGGATGTTGCCAAATTAGATGCCGTGGCCATGGGGGTCCGCCACCAAGGCGTGGTGGCCATGGTAGCACCGGTGGCGTATGTCGACGTTGACGAGATTTTAGCCCAAGCCGCGGCTAAGGGCGAAGCGCCTTTCCTGGTACTGCTTGATGAGCTGGAAGACCCGCATAACGTGGGGGCAATCCTGCGAACCGCCGACGCTACCGGGGTGCACGGTGTACTGCTGCCCAAGCGCCGCAGTTGCCCCCTGTCGGCGACGGTTGCCAAGACGTCGGCCGGAGCGGTGGAGTATGTACCGGTGGCGCGGATTGGCAATATTGTCCAGACGCTGGAGAAATTGAAAAAAGCCGGGTTGTGGGTCGTCGGCGCCGATATGGCGGGTGATAAGGCTTATTATGAAGCTGATTTAACCGGGCCGCTGGTTGTCGTGGTGGGCAGCGAGGGCCGGGGGATGGGGAGGTTGACGCGCGAGGCCTGCGATTTTCTAGTGCGCATCCCGATGCGCGGCCGCCTTTCTTCACTCAACGCGTCGGTAGCGTGTTCGCTAATTTTATATGAGGTGCTAAAGCAGCGGGAGATGAAAGGGACGTGAAGAAAAAACGGATGACAGTCATTGCTGCGCTGGTTGGCGCTGCGGTAGCCGCAAGTGTTTTTTCGCCGCTGCTGTGGCCGCGGGTGTATGCCGGCGTTACGGTCGACGGGGTTGATGTCGGCGGTATCGGCCGGGCGGAAGTATATCAAATTCTGCTTCTGTGGCAAAAAGAGCAACAGGAGCGGCGCGTCGCTGTATATTATGGCGATACACGGTTTGAAATTACGGCTGACGCCATTGATTTCGTTTTCGACGCCGATGCGACATTAGAAGAGGTATGGGGAGTCGGGCGGCGTGGCGTTTGGTGGGAGCGCCTGAAAAATATTTATCTGGCCGCGGCCGGGGGCTATCGCGTCCCCGTGCGTTTCCGCTATAATGAAACTAAACTGGCGAATCTGCTGGAGCAGTGGAGGGAAACTATTGACCGTCCCCCCCGCAATGCCACCGTCAGTCTGCTGACCGGCGGGATTATTCCGCAAGAGCCGGGCCGTAAACTGGAGACAGAGGCCCTGCGTCCCCTACTGTTAAAAGCGCTGCGCAGCCCTGATGTCAAGGACGTAGCCATGCCGGTCACGCCGGTTTATCCGGAAATCACGGTGGCCGACCTTCAGCGCACCGGCATCCGGGAAAACCTTTCCCGGTTTACCACCGTCTTTGACCCGAAGGATACTAACCGGACGGCCAATATACGTTTAGCGGCCCGGAAAATCAACGGTCATATCGTCTATCCCGGACAGACCTTTTCTTTTAATGAAACGGTCGGTCCGCGGGAAAAAGCCTATGGGTTTAAAGAGGCCCTCGAAATCGTGGATGGTGAATTTGTTCCCGGCGTAGGGGGCGGTGTCTGCCAAGTGTCCTCGACCCTGTATAATGCCGTATTGCTGGCGAATTTACCGGTTGTTGAGCGCTCCAACCACTCCAAGCCGCTTGGTTATGTCGGACTTGGCCGCGATGCAACCGTCGCCTATGGCGTGTTGGACTTTAAGTTTAGCAACAGTACCAACGGGCCGATTATGATTATGGCCGAGGTGGAGGGTGACAAGCTCCATGTGGGCATTTTTGGCCAAGAACGCCGCGACGAGACAGTCGAGGTTTTGGCCGCCGAACGAAAGGTCATTCCGCCGGCTATTATCAAAAAACAGGACCAGGACATGTTTTTGGGCGAAACGCGGATGGACAAGCAGGGCAAGCCGGGTTATGAAGTTACCACCATCCGGGTGGTGCGGCGCAACGGGCAGGAAGTAAAGCGGGAAATATTGGCCAAAGACCGCTATTTACCGGAAAACACCATTGTCAAAGTGGGGGTTAAGCTGCCACCCTTTGCCCAGAGCAGCGGGCAGGGGGATAAAGAAAAAAGAACAGGGGAATAGATGTGAATACCACGCTGATTGTGGACGGCTACAATGTTATTAACGCCTGGCCGGAACTTGCGGCGCTGAAAGAGGATAGTCTTGAGCATGCCCGGGAGAAACTGCTGGAAGTCATGGCAGGATACGGCGCCTACAAAGGCTATCGTGTTATCGTCGTGTTTGACGCCCACGCGGTGGCGGGAATGGACAGTGTGGAGCAGATTACTCCAGACCTGGAAGTGGTTTATACCGGTGAGGGGCAAACGGCTGACAGTTATATTGAAAAGATGGTTTATTATCTCGTGCGCCAGGGACACCGCGTCTATGTCGTTACCTCCGACTGGGCAGAGCAGATGGTCATCCTGGGGGCAGGCGCCTTCCGGATACCGGCCCGGGAATTATGGCAGGATGTCCGGGAGATGAAGCGGGATGTTGCCGATAAATATGGCGAGACGGTGCTGACTTACCGACGGCATGAACTAGGCAGCCGGCTAAACCATGAGGTGGTGCGCCGCCTGAACGAACTGCGGCGCGGTCGCTAGGAGAGCTTTCCGCAGACAAGATTGGCTTGACTAGGCAACTCGCGGTAGAGTATAATTGGTTTTGAATATGGCATGTACCGTTGTCGTCTAAGCACTAAGCTCTTAGTGCGTTTTCTTTTTCGGCAATGCGAAAAACTGCAGAATGGGGGCGATGCGATGCGGGCAAATACTCAGCGCGATCTGTATAGTCGTTTTGAAAATATGACCGATGAAGAAATAGTAATTGACGCCAAGGATAACGATAACGCAGTCGCACAGGAGTATTTAATCAATAAATACCGCAACTTCGTTCGAGCCAAGGCCAGGTCTTACTTTCTGATCGGCGCCGACCGCGAAGATATTATTCAGGAAGGTATGATCGGGTTATATAAGGCCATCCGCGATTTCCGTAATGACAAGCTCTCGTCCTTCAGGGCATTTGCCGAACTATGCGTAACCCGTCAGATCATCACAGCCATCAAAACGGCAACCCGTCAAAAGCATATCCCGCTGAACTCATATGTATCGTTAAATAAGCCGATTTATGATGAAGACTCCGACCGGACCCTCCTCGACGTGTTGTCCGGTTCCAAAATTTCTGACCCGGAAGAGCTGGTGATCAGCCGGGAAGAGTTTATTGATATTGAGGCCAAGATGGGGCAAATCTTGAGCGACCTGGAATGGAAAGTGCTTATGTCTTACCTGGACGGCAAGTCCTATCAGGAAATCGCCAGCGAACTGGACCGCCATGTAAAGTCCATTGACAACGCGTTGCAGCGGGTCAAGCGGAAACTGGAACGCTATCTGGACAACCGCGGCGATGATGACGAAGTCCGCGGCATGTATAAGGGACTGACTGGCCTAAAGGACCGGGATAACAAACCGGATGAAAACCTTGATGAAGAATGAAAAACGACATCGTTTTTGATGTCGTTTTTTTCATATTTCGCGGTTAATCTTCTTTGTGCTGGCAGCCTTGTTCCTTTTTGCTGCCGTATTCGGTGATATAACTCCGCAGGTTTGCTACCTGGCCGGTATAGTTCATCCAGAAATCGTCGCCGGCGACCGTAATCCACGCAGCGTCGGGGGTAACCGTTTTTTCTTTTTCATCCAAAAAATCGGCGCTGAATTGTTTCAAAACCAGTACCGGTTCGCCGTGGAAAGTAACGACCAGGCCTTTGCTGGCAAGCATGTTAATTAAGTAATCAAAGGGGCTGTCGCTGCCCTGCCAGAAACAGCGATTACACATGTAGGCGCCGTTTTTGTAGTATACGTCGCGGACTTTCCGGCCGCAGTCGCAGGTAAATTTTTGCAATGATTCCGCCTCCTGACGTTTAAAAGCATTGTGGCCCACCACTGATTATACCATAATATTGACTAAGCAAGGGCGAGTGGCAGCGGAAGTTTATCCGGCTAAGACATAAGAAAATCTTATTTATGTAACAAATTTTATTATGGTAGGAGGGAGCCTATGAATTTTACCGTAAAGGCGCAGGCCGTTGACCCGGCAAAAGTGTTAAATGTGGCGCCGGAGGTGATTGCCAATCAGCGGGTAGGGTCGCGGCTGGCGTTTGCCGCACCCCATGACCTGACGGTCGAGTTTGCCAATGGGTCAATCATGGTGGACGGTATCGATCTCATTATCTACATTATCCCGCAGGAATTCTTCTGCTACCGTGGGGAAGAGATGATTGTAAAATTCAACCTTGATACAAGAGAAGTGGAAATTGCCCTTGAGCCTTCGGTGCGGAATATTCCGCACCGCGCCATTATTCGTCCGGCTTGCGGCGAGTAGCGAATGATCCGGGTGATTTTGGGGTACATTATGGGCGGCAACTGGCGGTAGCCGGTAGTAATGTAAAGGAGGATAATTCGATGGCAGTAATGGTTGGTCAAAAGGCGCCTGATTTTCGTTTGCCGACCACCAAAAACCTGGAGACGCTCGACCATGTGGCGCAGCTGTCTGATTACCGGGGAAAGTGGCTTGTGCTCTTTTTTTACCCCCTCGACTTCACCTTTGTCTGACCGACGGAAATCAGAGGGTTTAATACCCGGTTAGGCGAGTTTCGTCGACTCAATGCGGAAATTCTGGCAGTCAGTACTGACAGTGTTTTCAGCCATCGGGCCTGGATTAAGACCCCGGTCGATGACGGCGGACTTGGGCCAATTGACTACCCGTTGGGCTCTGACATAACGCGGGAAGCATCCCGGTCCTACGGTGTACTGCTGGAAGATAAGGGTATTGCTCAGCGCGGTCTGTTTATAATTGACCCCGATGGCATTATCCAGTATGCCGTAGTGACCAACCTGGATGTAGGCCGCAGTGTGGAGGAAACGCTGCGGGTGCTCCAGGCCTTGCAGACCCGGGGGCTGTGTCCGCTGGACTGGAAACCGGGCGATAAACTGCTATAAATTTGAATTGCGTAAGCTGCCCGCCGAGATTGGGCAGCTTGCACTTTTTTATAAATCCCGCGGTGGCAGTTCACACTAATAGTGCTTATTAACTACTGGTGAGGAAGGTGCGGGTAATGGAAAATTTGGGCGGGACGGCTTTTCACGCCGTCGCTGGCATGTTGGCGCTGCTCCTTATCTGGCTGGCCATGGGCAACCGACAGATTGGCGAATTTACCCCTTTTGACTTTCTTGTGTCAATTACCGCCGGCACCATCGTAGGGGCCGGTATTGCCGACCCGCGCATTGAGCTCAGCCGTACTTTAGTAGCTCTTGTAATTCTAGCCTTGATACAGGCCGTTATTAGCTGGCTAACCTTTAGGTTTCGCAATGTCCGGCGTAAACTAAGCTACCAGCCGGTGGTGCTGGTTGAAAACGGGCAAATAATTAAGGCCAATCTGCGCAAGGCCAAGATGACGGTGGAAATGCTGCTTGGGATCTTAAGGGACCGGGGCTGTTTTGATATCACCGAGGTAGAGTTGGCTATTTTGGAACCGCACGGCCAGGTGAGTGTTTTGAAAAAAGCCGAGTTTCAGCCGGTGACTCCCCGCCACCTTAACCTAAGTGTACCGCCTAACCGGCTCATGGTTCCCGTTATTCTGGAAGGAGAACTGCAGGCGGGCGTTTTGGCGCGCCTTGGTTTATCCCCGCAAGATATTGATAACTTTCGCCGGCAGCATAAAGATAAAATTGATGGGGTTTTTGTCGCTTTTATGGACCAAGACCACCGGCTGCACATCATGCCTGCCGATGTTAGGGAAAAAAACGTTTTTTTGCACTAACCGCGATATGTTGGCCGATGGCGGTATCAGCCGCAGTGAGAACCTGCCGGACAGTATGTCTGGGCAGGTTTTTTCGTAATATGCAGTGTTAGTGTAAAATTACTGTAGGATTTTTGAGGAAGAAAAAAGAAGAAGACATCACCATCCTTCGACGGGATGAGTAATCCAAAAAGATTACCCAGGGGTGATGTCTTCATGACAGTATTTATTCGATATATCAAAGAGGTTATCCTTTCGAAGTTGGGAGAAGACGAGAAAGAATTTGAGCGTTTATTGTATGAGATGGATTTTCAGAAATTTGAGCGGCTGTTACAAAATAAACTACATGACGTAGGGCGCACGATCGTCAAGGCGGTTTTAGAAAAAATGGACCAGCTGATCAAACAAGATAAGATGCTTCGTCCTGGCTGGGTAG
>NZ_FNBU01000039.1 GCF_900102435.1 Sporolituus thermophilus DSM 23256
AAAACAAGCAAAATGTCCACATTCTACGATACAAAAACAGGCAAAATCATATGCCTGGCTGTTGGTTTTATGCATGAATATATGTTTTAAATATGCAGAATCAATGCATAAATATAATGAACAAAACTGTTGCCAGGCGTTTTCTAATGTTAGGTAATCTACCTTTAAAACCGTTCTAAAACAGGAAGGGAAATTGTTTCCCTCTAGACCGCATAGCAAGCCCTACAGCAGGTTTTTTGTCACAGGTAGGTATGATACCCTTAACCCTGCTTTTTTTGTGGTAAAATCATTATTTTTATCATTATAAACAAGAGAAAAAACAAGCAACAACAAGCAATCACGAATAAGCAAAATGTACAAATACTTTTTCGGCTGTTTTTGCTTGTTTATTAGACAATATCGACGAATTTAAACAGCGAAAATAAAAAAATATGCGATTTTTTGAGGTTGTAAATAGCGGTTAATATAAAACCCTTTACCGCAAAATACAACCTGAAAAAATAGGGTTTAAACTAGGGTTTTTGGCATAAAAACAGGCATAGCGAAATGAAAAAACAACGATAATATCTATTCCCGCTAATAATGGGGATGGTCAACTCGACTACCCCTTGGGTTTTTGTGATTAGATAATTTATTACCTGGTAACAATTTTGGGAAATAAAAAATATTTCCCAACGCATGGTATTGGACTGGTCAGTCAGAAGTTATTATTAACTTTATTTTAACAATATTATTCAGTAATGTGATAACCGGGTAACCAACTAGACGAACTGACCAAGTCTAACATAGGGTGTTAAATATGTTGCACTCTATACGATATTTAATTGCAATTAATTTATCAATTTAATCAATTCCTTATTTATTTCAATCCACTTCATTAAACTATTCTTAAACATATTGATTAATTCATCTCTTTTATCCCCGGCAATGTTATTTAAGATTAAGTACATACCCATAACAATGACTTTATTTAACTGCATTAAAGTTTTTTCAATATGATTATCACTTTGTATTGTCTTTTCCAAAAAACTAACATAATCTTCAAATATAAGTTTTAATACAAGTAACATTACTTTTACTTCTTCATCATATCCTGTATTTTCATATAACGCCGGGAAAGATTGTCTTACTAGGTTTAGTATTTCATCATGATTTAAGTTCAGACCAATCTTAAAACGGTAAGTATTTATGTCTTGATTAAGTATTTCCAACATAAATTTAGCGAAAGAATAATAAACAACTTCCCCATGGCTGATATTGGATTGATTAACTATTGGCATATAATATAACGAGGATAAATTGATTTTTTCATTACCGAATAACTGAATATTCTTTTCCCCATGTAATGCCTTGAATATCAGCTTATTTTCCAGTTCCTTGATATGATTGTAAACAGTTCTTTTACTTTGCCCGGTGGTGGTTATGATTTTGTTGATATTTAAATAAAAATAACCATTGTCGTTATGAATTTTTGCCGTTTTGTAAATTTCAGTCAATGTCTTGCGTAAATGTTCTGGTTGGGAATTTATTATCTCATAATCATAATCGGTTAATTCAATAATCCCTAAATGATAGTTATTTTTGAATACATTGCCAACAGTAGAAACAATATCATTCAGTGATTTTTCTGCACTATCTTTTGTCCTGCCTGCGTTGTGTTCTCTGTCGGTAAACCAATATAGTCTTTCTATGACTTCATTCTCTGTATAGCCAATCTCCTTGAAATAGATTGACAATAAAAAAGTATACCTATGTCTTATCCCCGGGCCTGGTAAGCCATTTTCCCATATATTTTGCAAGTGTTCATGATTGATTATTTCCTTGTCAAAGTCAATTGCTACTGTTTTTATTTGTTTAATATCGCTTGCTGCCAGGTAAAATTTTTGCCAGTTTAGATGTTTTGTCATTGGTGTGATACTGAGTAGGTATTCATACTGATCTGTTATTGGTCTAAACGTTTCTTTGTCTAAAAAGACCATCATATTACCTGTGTTTGGGTGAATACCCAAAGGTAATTTAATTCCCCGGCTGTTATTACTTTCTGGTCTTATTTCTACATGAATATTTGGATTGTCATTGATACTCCTGATACTATCAGCGAATGAAACAATATCGCTGATTTTGACTTTGTACTGCCAAAACAACCAAATATGATACCCTTTACCGCCGGAATATTCCAGGTGTATGTCTTTATCGTCAATATGTTTTCTTAATTCATGTATCAGTTTTTCAGCTACTTCTCTAGCCTGGTTAATATCCCCATCACCTTGTTTGACTATATCGACATCAAAACATAAAAATTTTGTATGTGTTGGCGCAAACATTACACCATAACAGTTTCTACCTCTTAGGTGTTGCTTAATCAACCTGTCATTCAATCTTCTATATCCGGGCAGTTTTAATGTATCTATTGTCTGCCAATTATTTTTATTGTGCATGATGTATTTATACCTAATATCGACAAATAACTGATTGATTTTGTCTACTATCTGGTCAATGTATGAAACATAGTGCTGTTGTTTAAATTCTCTAACATTCAGGCCATGTTTTCTGATATGCCTTGATAGTATCAAATATTCTTCCCCACATATAGGGCAGGGAATAGGTTTTCTTAGCTTCTCAAACAAGCTATCATCTCCTTGTGCAATTATAGGGTGTTAAATATGTTGCACTCTATACGATATTTAATTGCAATTAATTTATCATTTTTTCTATTATCTCACTTTCCATATACTTTCTAAATCCATTATTTATTGGGTGATATATGTCATATCTATATTGATTATCTTTACTTACTTTATTAGGAAATTTTATATAATAACCTATATTGTTTTTACATACTTGAATATCCTTCAGTTTTAAACAATCATCTAAAACAACATCACATAACTTAATAAGTTCTGGATTATGATTGTTTTTTGGTTCTCTGAATTGAATAGAAGTTATTTGAATCATATAATCCCCCCGATTGTTTATATTGACTTATTGTCAATGTATTTTTTCAGGTATAAAAAACAACGAATGACAGGCGGCCTAATCAGCCAACCTGTCTATTATTTTATGCTAACATATTTTCAGAAAATTGTCAAACAATTCTTCCTGCGGCAACAAGTCTTGAGTTTTAAATAGGCGATTATCGCCTAATTTTTCTGGTCTTCCTCGTTCAATTCCGTTGCTAATTTTTCTTGGGGTTTAAAATTATTTTCATCGTAAATTTTGCCTTGTCATCCCTAAATCATTAGCTAATTCTTGTTGGGTTTTGGGTGTAAAATTATTTGTCATCCTATATTGGTTATTACCATTTTTAATCCCATATATTTCCTCCAGTTCTACTATACACCGACTAAGTTTTATCTGTTTGTGTTTTCAAGTTCCAATTATCGGAACTTGATTTTCTATCACCTCCATGTTGACTAATTGGTCTTCAACACATACTCACCGAAATATCGCCATGATTCATTTTCATCAAGTATACCTATGCCCGGCAATACAACACGAGAGAATTCACCAGTCCTTATGTGTTTACTACCAAACAACCTAAGCGAATATCCCTGCGTATATCCTGGTGTAGGGTATAGGGTGATGAATACTTTTTCCGTGTCTATGTTTTGGTCTTTTAAACAATCCATCACAAACCCAACAATCCGGCGGGAAAAAGAATAGATTTTTTCATTGTTTTGCTTTTCACCTAGTTTCACCCATATGTGATAACCTCTACCTGATTCAACCATTAGCGGCAATATATTTTCCAATTTCAGGTAAATGTACACATATTCTGCTACTAGGTATGTTTCCTCTTGTGACATTCCCCTATTATCGATGTTGAAGCAAAGTAAATCATTCGCATAATCATCAAAATAACCGCATACATTGCCATTTTGTGCTATGTGATGTTTAAGTAAGTAATCATATACCGCAGGACTAACTCGTATTCGGTATTTGTGAATATCTTTCTTGAAGTCAACGTAATCAACTACAACGCCTGCTTTTCGCATAATGTCAATGAAGTCAAAGCCGAAGTCGTTAACCTCTAATTTCAAAATGTTTGGTTTCATGCATGAATAAAACTTTTTCAACAATGCTAATTTTTGTCCTGTGCTAAACATTGTTTCACTCCCCCCCAATTCCCCGGCCGGAACACTGTTACGCCTATTTGGCGGGCGAATTCGATATTTTCCATGTCGTCGATCAAATAAGGTATTTGCCATAGCCTGCATACCTTTGACTTTATATCGGACGTATCAATGATTAAATCGTAATGTATGCCATGTTTGGCTAACCATTGCTTTGTTTCCGTGTAACAATTCCGCAAATCCCTGTAGGTGAGTATCACTATTCGCCAACCATTGATGTTTAACCATTGCATGAATTCCTGTGCTCCTGGTACAACATCAGCCAATATGTACGCTTGTTTGTGTATTTCGCGGATTTTTGTATAATACTTCGCCGGAATATCTGAATATAGCAATCTGTCTTTCTTTGCATATATCAACGCCTGGTTATATTCGTTGTCATTTGTTGGTTGAAAACTATTTAAAATTTCAGAAAAATTATTCAACGTATCATCGATGTCAACAGCTATTGTTTTGTTCATTATTTTTGCTCCTTTCTATGTAAAAATAATAGATATTATACGAAAAACATAAATAATTATCTAATAAATGAATATAAACGTATATAATTATTTTTAATCATGATTTTTACCGCTTGACTATTGACAAAAAATTAATGTTTGTCCTAAAATTAAGGTAAAAATAAACGAAAGGTGGTTTTACAATGTACATAATCAAAAACATTTACGGTACGCAAGATGAATTTCAGGACAAGGAAGAGCTTGAAAGTGCTTTATATGATTTAGTAAAAGATGAGGGTTTTTGGGATTTATCTGTTGTTGATGACACAGGAAGGAAATATGATATTGTAGTTACGATTAAGTAAAGGGGACGGCAAAACACCGTCCCCTAAGTCATATCAACCACCGTTTTTCCTTCCTGTTCAAATTCATTGGTATCGATCCTTTGCCAGGCATCTATTACTTGCGCTATAACTTGCTCGTGTATTTCCTTGCTCACACAATACGCTACAAGGTAAAATCCTATTTGTGACTTCCTTCTAGGAAAACGCAGGAAATATTTGTCGTTGTCATCGGGATATTTCCCGAAAAGAACATCACGAATTACAATTGCGTTTTCAATCTCGATGTTCGCAATTGCAATAACACCAGGTAGTTTTTCTTGTTGTCTGTTTGCCTTTTTGAACATGATACTAGTGATTTTCATCATATATCCGCTCCTTTTTTGGTTTTGTTCATGAAAAAAGGGTGTAAGTTGATTTAAATCTCCTTTGAGAAGATTTGAAACTTCATTGTGGTGACACACCACTATTCGCGCATTTTCTGCTCTATCTGCCGCAAAACATATTCCGGTAGTTTCGTATTCGGATCCAAAATCATTTCCCCATATCGACCATACTTAAACCTGATTTTATACTGGTCGCCTGCATTGGTTTCAGCATAGATATATTGCTCATCGAATGTGTCAACCAACCTGAATGTTTTTAGTTTCTGTTTCTCTTTTTCTTGCCAAAATACCCTGGCCAATTCTTTGATTTTGATTTTCGCCGACATAGGTATTTCGTAGCCAGGTATTTCTATATGTGTTTGTTCTGCCAGGTAGCCAACCGGACCTAGAACTTGCCCGTTTTTGAAGTAAATAGTAACCATAGGCAATCCATATCCAGGACTATCGCTGAATTCGGCATTTACTACTTCGAATTGATTTTCCCACTTCTCATAACAAGCAGGACAGGTAAGAAGGATATTACCGTCAATCACCCTATACCATAGACCCTGATTTTTTGGCATAAACACTTTTTGGCACTCTGAACATTCCAATTCAAGCCAGGTTTTGTGTTTTTGTTGCATCATGAAACATCTCTCCTTTTGATTTTGATAAAATATAAAAACCGCCTAACGACCCATGATTGGCGCAAAAGGCGGATTTTTTATTGGTTTAATATGCAATTGTTTACATAATTCTATAAATGATTGCTCATGTTTTGGATTGACAACAAAGGTATCATCAATCAGCCATATCGCTATTTGTGAGTCAGTTAATTCCCCTAATCTGTATTTGATTGATTTTTTTGCCTGTTTCAGACTTTTTGACGGCCTACCTCTTGGCATTGATGACCTCCTTATCTGACATTCAGGACTTTTTCGAGACCTACGGCCAAAACCTTTCGCAATTCACTTGCCATTTCGGGATTTTCCACTTCTAACTCGTCAATGTCTGCTTGTATTAGTTCGATGTTCTTCACTACTTGCCTAAGCATTTCAACAGTATTTGCTATGTCATTCATTACATGATGAACATAATCACTATATCCACATGTATTTTTGATAGTGTACTTTTCGTTTTTTTCCATAAGACTACTCCCCCTTGATTTTGGAAAATTTTGGTACCTGAAAACCCGCATAAATACTGGCTTCGCAGGCATTGGTTTTGTCACAAAATAGCCTTGTAAAGGGTTTTATATTCACCCCTGTATTTTTGTGACAATGTTAGCAGGCAAATATCTTTGTCCATTTTCAATCATAGCAATCATTGACCTAGTCAATCCTAACTTTTTCGCTGCTTGCTCCTGAGTCAATCCATGCTTTTTTCTGTATCGCTTCATCACTTCGCTATCACTCATCACCACCTGCATGAATTCGCCGCAATGACAGGTAATATGTTCACCAGCATAAAAAAATGCCTGAGTATTGCAGGCAGGACATTGCAGGTGTATTTGGCAAGTAAAAAATGCATAAAATGGCAGCCAAAAAGTGCACAGGGCACTTGCCAATAAAATGGCTAAATTTGGGAATTTTCCATATTGCCTAGCGCATGCCGCAGGCGGTAACTTTCACCACTGAAAGCAAGGATCCTGGCATGGTGTACCAATCTGTCAACCAATGCTGCCGTTAACTTGGCATCGCCAAATATTGTGCTCCACTGGCTAAACTCAAGATTTGAGGTTACTATGACACTCTGACGCTCATAACAGTCTGTGATGACATGAAACAAAAGTTCTGAGCCAGTCTGATGAAACGGCACATAGCCAAGTTCATCCAGAATTAACACGTCGGCCTTTGCAAGTTCCCGGCGAAACTTCGTCAAAGTGCCGTCACCATGCTTAAATTGCAGGAGACTGACCAGGTCAGCTACCCGAAAAAACCGAACCAGCTTGCCCTTTCTTGCCGCTTCTATGCCCAGCGCAATGGCCAGGTGAGTCTTACCTGTACCCACCGCTCCCAACATGAGGATGTTCTCTTTTTGCCCTAGCCACTCCAGGCTTAATAGTTTTTCTTTGCCGTAATTAGCTGGGAAGGTAACGGTATCAAACGAGTAACTGTCAAGGGTTTTAAGCTGAGGGAAACCGGCTCTTTTTATGAGACGGTTGAGTTTCATCCGCTGCCGGCCGACAAGTTCGGCTGTTAATACTTCCGTTACCAGTACTTTCAGCTCGGCAGAAGCCTTCTCGTTCACTGCTGCGCTTACATAGGCCAGCCGCAGTTGCCGGCAGATATCGGTAAGTGTCTGGTTCATACCATCTTGCCTCCTAGCTTCCCATGGAGGCGATCATAGCTGCTTAGGTTAGGAGTATACTGGACAGCAGCCGGCAATTCGCGAGCGGTCGGCAATACTTCCGGCAGCGTTTTTTGCGGATTACGAATAGTATACAGTCTATGTATCATCCGGTCACAAAAAGCACCTGTATGGCCATCGGCAAGCCACTCTTTTTCAAGTGCCTGAGCTATCTCATCCAGCCGGTAACATGTCAGCCACTCGCTAAGCCAGCCGAGGCGCAGTTTTATTTCATTGGGAGCGCCACCGGCATCCCGGGCCAAAACAAACTGCTGGATAACCAGGGGCAACAGCCGGACAAACTGCGAATGGTTAACGCTGCGCGGCTTTTTCTGCAAACTTTGCAATACTTCCCGCCAGGGGATGTCCATGGTTTTGCCGGTGTATGGCCGGGGGAATTGGGCTAGCTTTTGGTAATCGCTGTCATACACTTCTATCCGGTTCCAAAACACTTTTAGTAAGACGTCGGCATCAGGTTGTACGCCAGGGAGAAAAAAGCTGGCATTATCAAAGCGGATTTCGCCATAACCGTTAACTTT
>NZ_FNBU01000040.1 GCF_900102435.1 Sporolituus thermophilus DSM 23256
GGCTGGCTGCACAGCGCCACCAGCAGGCGGTTGCACTGCGGCGTCGTCGCCAGGGCATAGCCGGTGACGATGATAAGCGCCATCTGCATGGAAAATTCGAGCAAGATCCAGAAGCCCTTGCCCCAAGCCTGAACGACCTGATAGGGACTGGAGGGCGTAAAGGCGAGCGCCAGGATAAAGGTCAGCAAACTGAGGATAAGCAAGATAACATAAGAGTCCGGCACATACCGTTCGGCAAAACTAGTGATGGCTTCGATAATCCCTTTTTGTTTTTTGGGTTGTTCCACAACCACACTCTCCTTTCTATGGTGTTTTACCTTGGCCGCCCCTGGCTACTATTAATGCAAGCAACGTGCCAACTTTCACAAAAATTGTCCGCCGGTTGCTTGGCGTGATATCCGGCAATGCCGATAAAGCCTGTCTTATCGCCCCGCTGCGGGTCTGAAAAGTATATTTTTAAGAGAATAAAAAAGCCCCTATGCTGCCCTGTACCGAGCAGTATAGGGGACCGGATGAACTCTTAATTGCGGAAAAATTGTATAAATACTTTACACCTTGCGGGAAAACCGCCGTCAGAGCTGTGCACCATTTTTCCCATCCGGCCATTTTTTACTCAACCGCGCTCTCTTCCTCCTCGCCCTCGCGCCCTAAGCCATACTCCTCAATCTTATACAGCAGGGCCCGGCGGCTGATGTCGAGGGCCTGCGCCGTCTTAACGCGGTTGCCGTGATGGGCTTTAAGCGCCCGGGCGATGACCTGCTTTTCCACTTGGTGGAGGATTTCCCGCAGCGTGCCGGTCTCGGGAATGACAATGGCCGGGCTGGCGGCCGCGGTGGTCAATCCGGGCAGGTCCTGCACGCCGATAACCCCGCTGGACATGATTACCGCCCGTTCCAGCACATTGGCCAGTTCGCGCACGTTGCCCGGCCAGTGATAACGTTTGAACAGCTCCATGGCCTCCGGGGTGACATAGGGTACCTCGCGGTGGGCTTCGGCGGCAAACCGGCGGACAAAGTAGTCGACAAACAAGGGAATGTCTTCCACCCGCTCACGCAGAGGCGGCACATGGATGGGCACCACTTTCAGGCGATAGTACAGGTCTTCCCGAAACAAACCTTTATGAACCATCTCCTCCAGGTTGCGGTTGGTGGCAGCAATAATGCGCACATCAACTTTGATGGTCTCGGTGCCGCCGACCCGTTCGAACTCGCGCTCCTGCAACACCCGCAGCAACTTTACCTGGAGAGGCGGCGTCAGTTCCCCCACCTCGTCAAGAAAAAGCGTGCCCTGATGGGCCAGTTCAAAGCGGCCGGGTTTGCGGCCCACCGCCCCGGTAAACGCCCCTTTTTCGTAACCGAACAATTCGCTTTCCATCAGTCCTTCGGGTAAAGCGCCGCAATTGACTTTGATAAACGGCCCGTCGCGGCGCGGGCTGTTGTTATGGATGGTCTTGGCAATCAGTTCCTTGCCGCTGCCGCTCTCCCCCGTGATGAGCACGGTGGCGTTGGTGGGCGCGACGCGGCCAACCGTTTTGTATACCTGCTGCATGACGGCGCTCTTGCCGATAATATTGCCGAGCTGGTATTTATTCTGCACCTCGTGGCGCAGCGCCGCTACCTCCTCGCGCAGCCGCCGCATCTGAAAAGCCCGTTCCAGGACGATCCGCACCTCGGTAACATTAGACGGTTTGACAAGGTAATCAAAGGCGCCCCGTTTCATGGCCTCGACCGCCGTGTCCACCGTGCCATGGGCGGTCATAAGAATAACGGCCACATCCGGGTAGTCGGCGCGGATGCGCTCAAAAGCTTCCAGGCCGTCCATCACCGGCATTTTAATATCCATAATGATAACCGCCGGCTTTATTTCTTTCGTTTGCTCAATTGCTTCCTGGCCGTTTTCGGCGAGAAAGGCTTCATATCCGGCACGGCGGGCGACCTCGAACAGCAGGCGGCGTACGCTCAGTTCATCGTCCACTATCAGGATGCGATTGTTGATCGCCACGGTTTTCCCCTCCAGTCGTCGGTAGCACCAGGGTAAAGGTGCTGCCCTGCCCCGGCGTTGACTCTACCAAAATCCGGCCGTTCCAGTTTTCGACCAGACGGTGGGCGACCGCCAGGCCAAGGCCGGTGCCGTTTTCTTTGGTGGTAAAGAACGGATCGAACAGTTTGCCCATGTTTTCCGGGGCAATGCCGCACCCGGTATCGGCCACGGTCAGGTGTAGCACATCGGCTGCCGGTTTAGCGCTGACCCGAATGATGCCTTTTTGCTCAATAGCCTGAATAGCATTGAGAATGATATTCAGCAGTACCTGCTTAAGTTGCTCACCGTCGACCAGTACCGGCGGCAGCGGCCCGTCCAGGTCGCGAATAATTTCGATATGGCTGCGGCGCCGCTTGGTATCTACCAGCAGCAACGTGCTCTCCACCACTTCTTTCACGTCGGTGGGCGCTACTTGCGTTGCCGCCGGCCGGGCAAAGCACAAAAGCTGTTCAATGAGCCGGTCAAGGCGTTCGGTCTCGCGGACAATAATATCGCTGTATTCGGCCTGTTCCGCCGGGGTTATATCTTCTTTCAGGAGCTGAGCAAAGCCTTTTACGGCCATGAGCGGATTGCGAATTTCATGGGCCAGGCCGGCCGCCACTTCACCGATGGCCGCCAGCCGCTCAGCCCGCTGTACCTGCGCTTCCAATTTTTTGCGTTCTGCCAATTCCCGGGCCATCTCGTTGATGGCGGCGGCAATTTCCCCCACCTCGCCGCCGGCGACAGGGACCGGTTCGCTGAGATCGTGCTTGAGCCTGAGAACACCGGTTTTGATGGCTTCAATGTCGCTGCCCAGCCGTTTTACCACATAGACCACACCGGCAATCCCCAGCAGCAGGCCAAACAACACCGTGAGGTAGATATGCCGCTTCATGGCGCCGATTTGGGCGGCGATATCGGACGTCAGTTCATTGGCCCAAATGTAGCCGATCACCCGCCCGCCGCGGATGATGGGATACATGGCATTCATAATCGCGCCCCGCACCAGTTCGCCTTCCTGGACGCGCGGCACGCCGGTCGCCATAACCAGCCGGCCTTCATGGCTGTCGCCGATGGCCAGCCCCACTTTATCGGCATAGACCGCGCTGGGACCATAGGTAATGATGGCGTCCAAATCGCGGGAATAATAGCCTACGCCAATGCCCGGATAGGCCCGGGCTACCTCATCGGTAAACTTGGCCAGCTCCCGGTTCAAAACGGCGATCTTGGTCTCCCGGCTGGCGCTTTGCGCCCCATGGCGGCGCAAAATATCCTCATAGTCGCCGGTTAAATGCAGATCAAGCAGGCGGGCGGCACCAAACAGTTTTTGCTGTTTTTCCGCAACCAGCGCATCTTCGGCACTAACCATCATGAAATAGCCGGCGCCGACGATCGGCAGGGCGACGACGATAACCATTAACAGGAGGAGTTTACTGCGCAGACTGGTCGGACGCACCGTCAAGCCTCCTTTCCGCTCGTACACCCTTCTCTTATTACCTTACCACAAATTGACACTAGGTCAAGAGATTGAACAAAAGCGCCAGCGTGTCTTTTTGATAAAACCGCGAAGGTCGCTAAGGACGCAAAGGGCTACGCGCGACAGTTGTCGCACTTGAATTTAATATTTTAGAACCGCGGAGGACGCGGAGGGTATTTTTACTTTAGCGCGATGAAATCGCGCTCTGCGCTCTCCGTGGTTAAACTTCAATGTCTTCATGTTTTGTGGTACCGCTTCATCGGCAACAAAGAAAAAGAAAAAGAAAAAGCCGCCCCAATTAGGACAGCTTTTTCTTTTACATTTTCCCTTTAACCTAAATCCTTCACCAAGTCGCGCACCGCGGCCGCAAACAGCATGGTATCGGTGCCCACCGCCAGCATATCCGCACCGGCCTCCCGCCAATACCGGGCCTCGGCGGCCTTGGCGCAGAAAATGCCCACCCGGACGCCGGCGGCCTTGGCCCGATCGATAACGTCATGCACCGTCCGGCGAAACTCGCTATTTTCGAATTGCCCGGTGAGGCCCATGGACTGGGAAAGGTCGGCCGGGCCGATAAAGACGGCGTCCACCCCGTCTACGGTGAGAATAGCGTCCAGATTATGTACGGCCGCCATGCTTTCCACCTGAACGATTACCATGGTATTCTCATTGGCTGCCTGAATATATTCCCCCAGCGGCACAAAGCCATAGCGTGCCGCCCGTACAATCCCGGCCATGCCGCGCTCACCCTGCGGCCCGTATTTGGCCGCCCGCACCGCGGCTTCCGCCTCGGCGGCGCTATTGATCTGGGGGATCAAGAGGGCCTGAGCCCCGACATCCAGGGCGCGTAAAATACAGGCCGAGCAATTGGCCAGAACACGGACAACAGGCGTGATGCCGGCCAGCTCGGCGGCCCGCACCAGGTGCTGCACCTGTAGACTGTCATTGGGCGTATGTTCGGTATCAATAACGACAAAGTCCAGGCCGGCGTAGCCCATGATTTCCACGAGGGCGGGCTCGCCGGTAAACAGAAACGACCCGGCAACCGGCTGGCCGGCCGCCAATTTGGTTTTCAATCTGTTGACAGGAAAACTCGGTCGGCTCATTTCTACCACCCTTTACTGGTTTTTTCCCTAGTATTGGCGGCCCAGGCTGTAAAATCCTGCCACAGGACATAACTAATCCATCTTTACTTTGACGCCTTTATACAACATCGCCACCCCGGCGGCAGCCAACAGCTCTACCGCCGCCGTCGCCTGTTCGTCGGCTACGACGGCAGCCAGCCCCTCGCAGCAGCCGGACAGCGCCCGCGGCACTGGGATCAGGCGAACGCTTATGCCCCGCTGGCCGAGTAGTTTCTCCGCCCGAAAAGCGTGGGCAACAGAGGGGAAAGTAATGACCGTCTGTTCCATGGTCTTACTCCCGGCAAATACGGATGGTATATTCGCCCTCGCGCTCCTGGCAGTCAACTTTATAGCCCTGCGACTTGGCAAAGCGCAGGATGTTTTCTTTCGGCGGCATATCGTCAACCAGCACGGTGACCGCTTGGCTGTCTTGCAGGGCATCGCGGGTTTTGATGAGGGGGATAGGACAGCTCAGGCCCCGCAGGTCCAATACTTTGTGCATCTTCTACACTCCTTCCACGGTAACAGCCAGTTTTTCACGATACATCCAGCCAATGACGGCCGTGACGGCTAAAGCAATGCTAACAGCGACCTGCCCGTTAAAGGCCACGCCGGCTGGTGAGGCGGCCGTGTTCAGGGTATGGGCAATGCCCGCACCGGCCAGCATGCCTAGCACGCAGACCATGGCATCAGTATTGCCTTCGCCGGCCATAATGAGCTGGCGCAACGGACAACCGCCGGCCAGCGTCGCCGCCAGGCCGGTAACAAACAGGCCGAGGAAATTCCAGATATGCATGGTATGGGCTAACGGCTGGTTAGTAAAGCCCAGCTTAAAAAAGCCGAAATACATATTGCCGGCCAACGCGGCAAGAAACATGACACCATAAATTTTTAGAAGATAGGTATCGCCTACCAACAGGAAATCACGAATCCCGCCGCTCAGGCACATCCGCGTGCGCCAGGCGAGCGCTCCGGCCGCCAATCCCGCCGCCAGGCTGGCCCAAACCGGCGCGTGCAGTGAACCGGGGCCTTTGTCGCTAAAATGAAGCAGTGGTGATTTAACCAGGACGGCCAAGACTAAGCCTAACGCCACGGCCGCGGCCAGATAACCGGCCAAATTGCCGGCGGCGCTGTGCAGACGGGCCCGGCCCAGGTTAAAGCCCTGTTTGAGAAAATAAATACCGGCGCCAATGCCGGCAGCGAAACCGGCCAACCCGGTAATGCCGTTAAGGTCACCGGCCGCCAGCCGCATGATAGCCCGCAGCGGACAGCCAAGAAATACTAAGGCGCCAATCATCATGGTCATTCCCAGGATAAACCGGACAAGCGGCCGCGACCCGCCCCGCGGCCGGAACTGGCCGGACGCTTTGGCCATGCCGAAGGCGCCCAGCACCCAGCCCAGCACCTCCGGCCGGGCGTACTGCAGCGTCGCTGCCTGGTGAATACCGAGTGCTCCGGCAATGTCCCGCAGGTGGCAGGCGGCGCAAAATCCATAGTTGCCGGGATTGCCCAACTTAACAAGCAATACCGCGCCAAGGCCGAAGACCACCCCGGTCGCAAGAATGAGCGCAACGTTCATAAACTCGCCCCCTCATATATGAAAAATTTATTACAAATAAAGATTTATTCAATGTCTGGTTAATTATTCCTGCAGTTAGCCCGGTAGGAAGTTTTTTCAGCAATGTGGAACCTTAAATATGAGGTGTTGCCCATGTCTTATCTACAAGCATTGTCAGTCTTTTGCGCCGTGGCGGAAGAAGGCAGTTTCACCGCCGCCGCCAAGCGGCTCGGCCTGACCCAGCCTACCGTTTCGTTTCATATTGACAACCTGGAAAAAAATTTTGGCTGCCCGCTGTTTATGCGGACAGCCAAAGGAGTGGAACTGACCGTCTACGGCCAGACGCTTTACGAAAATTCGCGCCGCGTTAATGCCATCCTCGAAGAAGCGCAAAACCAAATCAAGGCCTTGGTCGCCGGCACGAGCGGCCATATCCCGGTCGGGGCGAGCACCATCCCCGGCGAATACATCCTGCCCGGCCTGACGGCCGCCTTTTTGCGCCGCCACCCCGGCGTTAAAGTATCGATTACGACCGGTGACAGCCAGGCTATCTTGGCTGCCTATGCGAGCGGCCAGTTTCCCATTGCCATCGTCGGCACCAAACCGGATGATCCTGCTGCCCAACCCCTGTGGCAAGACGAGCTGGTGCTAGTGGTCCACCCCGATTTGCTCGCGGAGATCCGCCTCCCCGACCTCGCGGCAATGACACACCTGCCCCTTATCTTACGTAAGGCGCCCTCGGGCTCACGCCAGACATTACTGGCCGCACTGGCCGCTAACGGCATCGCCGTTGACCGGCTCAACGTAGTGCTGGAGGTTACGGGTAACGCCGCCATTAAACAAGCCGTGCTGCAGCAGGCCGGTGCTGGCTTTCTTTCGCGTTGGGCCGTCCAGGACGAAGTCGCGGCCGGCCGGCTAGCTATTGTCAACGTCCCCGGGCTGCGCATCACCCGTACCTTCTATGGCTTATGCAATCCGTCCCTCATGCCCACCACTGTCAGCCACTACTGGCAGGCCCTAGTCACCAGCGCCGATCCTTCTGCCGACAGCGCCGATTTGCCACCGGCCCAGCGTCAACTCGACTAATATTTTCAGACAGCAAAAAACGAGGGCGGCATTGTAGTGCGGGGATAACTCACATTTGTGAGCATTTGACCCCATGAGCCACACCCTCGTTTGATTTTATTATATCACTTTTAGAGAAGGTGGGCTACCTTTTTCTATGGTAGAGATAGTGTCAAGACATTGTAGGATTTTTTAGAAGACATACCATCACGGATGAGTTAACATAATATTAAGCATAGGCAAGCGAAAGCTCCCGCAAGACCTTATATAAGAAGTTTTTCGGCCCCTTTAATACAGGAATATTGTCATGTGTTTCACAGGTTGCTTTTGTTTTCTTTTGCCGTTCAACTTCTACAGTTTCTGCCGGGCTTGTTGTCATTATCTCAATTTTGTAATTTGTACGTTGTTGTCTTAGATATTCCTCGGCTACTGACTGACCATTTGCCTGACATACGCGTATGTATGCCATATGCTTGGCGCCTTCTCGGCT
>NZ_FNBU01000041.1 GCF_900102435.1 Sporolituus thermophilus DSM 23256
ATACGCGTATGTCAGGCAAATGGTCAGTCAGTAGCCGAGGAATATCTAAGACAACAACGTACAAATTACAAAATTGAGATAATGACAACAAGCCCGGCAGAAACTGTAGAAGTTGAACGGCAAAAGAAAACAAAAGCAACCTGTGAAACACATGACAATATTCCTGTATTAAAGGGGCCGAAAAACTTCTTATATAAGGTCTTGCGGGAGCTTTCGCTTGCCTATGCTTAATATTATGTTAACTCATCCGTGATGGTATGTCTTCTAAAAAATCCTACAATGTCTTGACACTATCTTTGATTGTAGATACCTTTGACTATAGAGTCAATTTGTAGTAAAATTATAATAACGCCGAATCCGTTTGGTACGGGGGACCCACTAGATACAGGGGTGAATCCGCCAGAATGGCGGAAGGGTTCTTTCTCTAGTCCTTCTCTTTGACCCTAACCCGACAGCTAACCTCGGAGGCGTAGAAAAAGAGAGGTGAGACAATTGAAAAAAATTACCCTTGCAGCGGTACTTACTCTGCTCATGCTGCTATTTGCCGCAGTTGCCTTTGCTGCGCCGGGGGATAAACTACTTCGCCAAGGCGACCAGGGAGAAGATGTGCAGTACCTTCAAAAAATGTTAGCCGATAAAGGCTACTATGCCGGGGCAATTGACGGCGTTTTTGGCGGTGCCACTATGCGTGCGGTGCTGGATTTTCAGCGTGATAACGGACTAGTGGCCGATGGCGTTGTCGGAAACGACACTCTCCGCTATTTAGAACGGGCAGCGGTTGAACCTAGCCGGTATAGTAGGGTTCTAACCATGGTAGCTACTGCTTATACTCGTTTTGATGACGGCAATGGTAGCTATACTTATCGTGGCAATTTACTGCGCAAAGGTTTGGCTGCCGTGGACCCGGCGGTCATTCCGCTCGGTACGCGCCTATATATTCCAGGATACGGCTATGCTATCGCTGATGACATTGGCGGGGCGATAAAAGGCAACAAAATCGACCTTGCCTTTGAAAGTCGGGAAGAAGCACTACAGTTTGGAAGACAACACGTAACGGTTTATGTACTTGATTGACAGGCTGCCAGCCTGTCTTTCTTTTGCTTTTATTTTGTATTGATAAAGGAAAAATTAGCTAGGTACCGTACTAGTAATATTTATGGGAAAGATATGCAAAGGTATAATATGAGGAGGCACTAGTCTTGGGCAATAACATAGAGTGGCTTAAAGAGCACTTAAAGAGCATTTATGATCGCAATCCCTATGTACGGTTACTGCAAATTTCAATAGCGAAAATTGAAGAGGGACGGGCCGAGTTGATCATGCCAGTCATTTATGAGAAGCATACAAATCTTTATGGTGTCGCTCATGGAGGGGCACTAGCTTCCTTGGCCGACACGGCAATGGGAGTGGCGTGTGCTACGCTGGGCAACCGAGTGGTAACGCTCGATATGAATATCAATTACATCCGCGGAGCGAAGCAGCAGTCTGTTGTCAAAGCTATCGGAACTGTTGTTCATAAAGGAAAAAGTACTATGGTTGTAGAAGCGGACGTGCGCGATTGTGCTGAAGACTTTTTATTGGCCAAAGCACGGGGGACTTTTTTCATTATTGGCGCTTTTGATAAAGGTGATCACCGTGATTGAAGTTCAGATTCCAACGGAACACGGTTATCTGTCAGGTGTGTTACACCGCCCTGATGGCGGCGGCAACTGTGCTTTGGTTATCTGCCACGGTTTCCGTGGCTCCAAAGACGGGGGCGGCAAGGCCGTACAACTAGCTAATGAGGCTGCAAAGTTAGGTATTTTTGTGCTGCGCTTTGATTTTACCCCTTTGCAGTCATTATCACATCAGATTTCCGAGGTAGGTTATGCCGTCGACTATTGCCGGCGATTTGTTCATCGTGTCTTGCTTTTAGGCCGCAGTATGGGTGGAAGTGCTTCGCTTGTTTTTGCGGCGAAGGATAAAAATATCGCCGGCCTGTGTCTATGGGCTACTCCCTGTAATTTGCACGCAACCTTTCGCTTAGCCCTTGGCGAAGGATATGATAAGCTTGTTAGGGGGGAACGGTTGTATATTTGTGATAATTACGGGAAGCTGGAACTAGGCCCGGAGTTTCTCCATGATTTAAGCCGCCATGAATTGCTTGGTACTTTGCAGTCCTTACCGCCTATACCAATCTTGATTGTCCACGGGAACCAGGACGAGATTGTACCGCTTAGTCAGGCTCACGCTCTTTATGAGCAGGCAGCGCCGCCGAAAGAGTTGGTTGTTATCGATGGCGCTGATCACCATTTTACCGGGCACTCCGAACAAGCGATTGAGGCAACACTCCGGTGGCTAAAAATGTGGTTTTGTTCCGGCAGTATATAATTCTTTGCCGGGTGCAAACTATCTGATGCGTGGATCGCAACTCTCGGTAAAAGGAGCGTGCATGCATTGGATCTTTCCGGCAATATGCTGGCGCTGTTGTTAGCCTTAATCTCCGGAGTTCTGATGGCCATACAGGGTTCATTGAATGCTGCCTTAAGCAAAGTAATCGGGCTTTTGGAAGCGACCTTTGTAGTTCATGTCACCGGTACAATCATTTTGCTGGCTTTATTATTTTTGTTTCGCTTTGGAAAAGGGAATCTCGCCGCTTTGCCGGAAGCTCCGTGGTATGCCTATTTGGGAGGTCTTGTCGGCGTTTTTATCATTTATCTTGTAGCAGCCAGTATACCTAGGGTCGGCGTATGCAATGCCACGACGGCCATCATTGTTGGGCAGGTGTTGACGGCAGTAATTATTGATTATTTTGGCGGTTTTGGTCTTAACCGAACTCCCTGTAGTTGGCTACAATTAGTAGGGGTTGTTTTTTTGGCCCTGGGCGCCAAACTGCTGATAAGGTAACGAAGCAATTTCAGCTTCGTTATTTTTAATTTGAATTTTTTCCGTAAGGGTGTTAACAAAAAAAATAATCTACGGTATACTATGTTTAGAAATTTTTGGCATTACTCCGCCAAACAAGGAGGAGAGGTATGGATTTTCACTTTACTCCCGACCAATTAGCTTTAAAAAAAATGGTCCAAGAACTTGTTGCCAAAGAAATTACGCCCTATGCCCTGGAAATGGACAAGACCGGGGAAATCAGGCCGGAACTGCTGAAAAAGCTGGATGAGGCGGGGATGCTGAATCTTACGGTGCCTGAAGAGTATGATGGTCCCGGTTTAGATGCCGTGTCAATTGCTCTCATCTACGAAGAACTAGGCAAAGGATGCGCCGGAGTAGCAACAACGGTGGCTGCCAATGCGCTGGCTTCTTATCCGGTTTTGACCACAGGTACTGACGAACAAAAACAAAAGTTTTTTTCTGTTATTAACAGCGGTAAAATGGCGGCCTTTGCCCTGACTGAGCCAGGCGCCGGTTCGGATGCGGGGGCAGTCGCTACCTCGGCTGTTAAGGATGGAGACTATTATGTGCTGAATGGGACAAAATGCTTTATCACCAATGGTGGTATTGCTGACATATACGTAGTCTTTGCGAATGCCCGCAAGTCAGCTGGTATTCGTGGTTTGACCGCTTTTATTGTAGAACGGGACACACCAGGTTTTTCCGTGGGCAAAGAAGAGGACAAAATGGGGATCAGGGCGTCTAACACCTGTGAACTAGTTCTCGATAATGTGCGTATTCCCGCGGCCAACCGTATCGGCCGCGAAGGAGAAGGTTTCAAGATTGCGATGAAGACGCTTGATGCTGCTCGACCTTTTGTCGGCGCAGTTTCCGTAGGGCTTGCCCAAGCCGCTTTTGAGCTCGCAGTTAAGTATTCCCGCGAGCGGGAACAATTTGGGAAACCTATTGCTTCTTTCCAGTTAGTCCAGGCAATGATTGCCGATATGGCGATGCAAATTGAAGCTGCCCGTTTGCTCGTCTACAAAGCCTGTTGGATGAAAGACCAGGGTCTTCCTTATGCCAAAGAATCGGCCATGGCAAAATGCTTCGCCGCCGATACGGCTATGAAGGTAACAACCGACGTTGTTCAGGTACTGGGTGGCTACGGCTATACACGCGACTATCCTGCCGAGAAATATATGCGTGACGCCAAAATTATGCAGATTTATGAAGGCACCAATCAAATTCAGCGGCTGGTTATAGCTAATAACATTTTATATTAAAAGGTGTTGACATTCGGGGTTTACCGTAATATAATTAATTGTGCGTAAGGGGTTATAGCTCAGTTGGTTAGAGCGCTTCGTTGACATCGAAGAGGCCAGCGGTTCGAGTCCGTTTAACCCCACCACTGAAATTAGGGCCTTGCAGGTTCAGTCCTGCGAGGCTTTTTATTTTTGTCAAGGTTGGCAATGAGAGTCTGTCATGATGTTTATAGCAAATAAAAGTATACGCTATTCCGAGTGGTTTTAATACCCCGGATGTTTTATTCTTTTCAAGAATGATAGGAATTTTATAATTGTTATTGCATAATATATAGTAGGGTATACTAAATTAACGATAATGTTATGCTTATTGTTAACGGTTTTATTTTTATAGTATAACTTTTTGGGGGGGGGGTAGGAGGTATGTGTCGGTTTGTTCACCAATGTTTAGCGCCTGATTGTGGCGACTGCAGGCATAATCAGGCAACAGACCGGGAAGTTGGTCGGAATGCTGCAGTCGAAGGCCCCAAGTCTGAGCACCTGTTGTGCCCAATAGACCAGCGAAAAAAGTTTGTACAAATCATCTATGGCGAGAAACAAGGAGTGAATGCCCTTTTTATTTGTGACGGCAATTGGAGCTGGTCTATAAAGGAGAGTTGCTAGCGCAGTGCTTTGTGTTAAAAACTGTCTTTGTTCCGGTATTGCTTAACAAAAGTAGAGGAAAACTGAGGTTTTACGACGAATTTATACTGCCAAACAAAGCAGCTGGAGGACAGTCATAATGTACAGTTTCCCCTTAGAAGAAAACGAAAGAATTCTTAAGAAAGACTTGGCGAATATGTCCTATGACGGCAACAATCTGCACGGAGCTCTCTATCTCACAACCGACCGTATCGTCTTTGTCGGGTATTTGCTGAATATTACCCAGAAATATTTTGAGGAAATTCCTCTTGCTCATGTCGAGACGATTAAGCCCGAAAAGACCTTCTTTTTTATCCCCAATGCCTTTGCGATTACAACTATTAAAGACCGCCGTCTGAAGTTCATTGTCAATAAGCGTGATGAATGGATTGATGCAATCCAACAGAGGATAAATAGCTTATAAATAGCACTCGAAAGGGTGCTTTTTGACTATATCGGAAAACATATGTATTTGCTAACATAATAATTGACCACTTTAGCGAAAAACGCTAGAGAAAAAGTTGACCACCTTGACCATCAAACCTGCTATGCTAGAAGTTGGCAAACTTTTTAGCAGAAGGCAGGAGAAAGAGATGATCAAAGTGGACACATATAAGTATATCAAAGATCTGCACATAAGAGAACGAAAATCAATTCGTCAGATATCCCGCGAAGTCGGTTTATCCCGTCAAACGATACGGAAAATCCTGTATCAGTCGCTTGAAGATGTCACAACCTACAAGCGTCAAGCACCACCGCCTGCACCACTACGCAATCAGTTTGGAGCGATTATCCGGCAATG
>NZ_FNBU01000042.1 GCF_900102435.1 Sporolituus thermophilus DSM 23256
GAACCTCTTTGTCACTCAAGAAAATTTTCTCCTTCTCCATGAGTGACATTTTCTCAGATCACTTTTAAGGTGACAATATCATAGAACGATCACACCCAAGCGGAGATTAGTTGACAAGGTTTTTGTTGGCTGTTATAATACTAATTGTGTCGGGCACGGAGGGGTGTCCGAGTGGTTTATGGAGCTGGTCTTGAAAACCAGTGATCCCGCAAGGGACCGTGGGTTCGAATCCCACCCCCTCCGCCATTCGCGCAGGATGGTGGGAACAATAGCATATACGGAGTGGTACTCAAGTGGCTGAAGAGGACGGTTTGCTAAATCGTTAGGAGTCGTAAGGCTCGCGAGGGTTCAAATCCCTCCCACTCCGCCAAATACAAGGGTTCTAGCCATTGACAGAAAATGTCAATGGCTATTTTTATGCCCGAGGGGGGCAATAAGGGGGGCAATATTTATTTTTATGTGGTGGATTAAGAAAAATTGGGTTGACAGGGTAGGCTATTAAAATTAAAATTGAACTAGACACTAATATGTCATTTTAAAAATTAAAGGGGAGGTATTGATGTCGCCAGATGAGGTTATAGAGCGTTTAAAGCAGAAAGGAGTAGAGATTTCTAGGCGTACGTTACTAAGGTATGAAGAAGCCGGATTGATTTCAGAGCCGAAAAGAGGCGGGCTGGGGAGAGGGCGCGGGCGTACAACAGATTATCCTAATGATGTTGTTGCTGAAGTCTTAACGGTTTCTCACTTGAAAGGAAAATATTCACAATCTCAAATCGCAGAAGGCAGAAAAAAAGCTATAGAATTAGTAAATAATTTTTATGTAAAAATTTTGCCTGATTCATTAACGGATGAACGGATTTTAGATGCACTTATTGTGTTTGAAGAAATTGAAGAAATTCCTTTTAACTGGTTAATGACTAAAACAAAAATAGAAAACGAAATAGATTTAGCCGTAAAAATAATTATAGAATATAGAGGATATTGCAAAGAAACAATACCTGATAAACCTAGAATTTTAAGATGCGACCGACCGCTTCCACCTTTTTATTTACCATTATTCGATGACAAAGTGGTTTTTTTGAGGCAAGGGGCAATAGCTTTTGAGGAAATGTGTACCCATTTGTTATTTATGTACACGCCGCCATTATTAAAACAATATTACATACGAAAGATAACTAAACGCTTAACACCAGTAAAATAACTGGTGTTAAAAATAAAAATGTACTAGCCAATTATATGTCTAATTCAAAATAAAGAGAGGAGAGAATTTACATGACTACCACTAGAGAGAAAAAACTATACGAACTGCCGGAGGTGCTGGACATTGTGCCGATGAGCCGGGCAGGGCTGTACAAGGCGGCGAAAGAGGGTAAAATTCCTACCGTCAAAATTGGCCGCCGGATATTCATTCCTGCCTGGTATATTGACAAAATCACTAGTGAGCCGGGCCAGCAAAACCTGTAGGGGGTGCTTGTTGTGGGAGAGGGAAAATATCGGGAAACGAAACATCTAACGGTTATCAAGGTTATGCCTGACGGGACTAAAAAGCGGGTTAGGACGCGCGACAGAGGCCCAAAGCCAGAACTAAATAACAATGCCGGATGTGTGCGGGAGC
Organism: Sporolituus thermophilus DSM 23256; assembly: GCF_900102435.1. NCBI lineage: Bacteria > Bacillati > Bacillota > Negativicutes > Selenomonadales > Sporomusaceae > Thermosinus > Thermosinus thermophilus. The sequence continues at coordinate 1,616 of NZ_FNBU01000042.1, forward strand.
CTGCCGGGGTAGCGTGATGTAGGAGGTAGATTATGCCTTATGGACGCTATCCGGCAGGCTTTTTGTTTAAGCCAAAAACAAAAAAAGCCGCCCGCGGCGGCACATTCAAAGAAAGGCGGTGACATTGATTGTCCTACCAGAATTCTAACATAGTTGAAGCAATCAAACAACGGTTCAGCATACAAGACGCGGCGCGGATGATTGGCCTTTCGCTGAAAAAAGACGGTAGCAGCAGGTATAAGGCCCTTTGCCCTTTCCATGCTGACAGAAATCCTTCCTTGGTTATTTGGCCGGAAGATGGCAAATGGAACTGTTTCGGCTGCGGCAAGCATGGCGATGCGATAGACCTGGTAGCGGAGGCTAAAGGCATGAGCAATTCGGAAGCAATTAAATACCTGGCAGAAGAACTTGGCATTGACGCAAAACCGGCTAAGGAAAGAAAAAAGCCGCGAGGCAAGTTGGTTGCAGAATTTTTCTATCGGGACGAAGGCGGCCAGGTGCGCTATAAGGTTAGCCGGTACGAAAATGGCGATGATAAGACTTTCCCACAATCCCGGCCGGACGGCAAGGGCGGCTGGATAGAAAACCTTGATGGCGTGGAGCGGCTGCCTTACCGCCTGCCGGAATTAATGGAGTCCTTAAAAAAGGGCGAAACAATTTTTATCCCGGAAGGGGAAAAGGCCGTCCATGCCTTGGTTGACCTAGGCCTGGCGGCGACATGCAACAGCGGCGGAGCCGGGAAGTGGACGGATGCGCTTAACCGGTACTTTCCGGCGGGGGCTGAAATTGTAATCCTGCCGGACAATGACGAGCCGGGCCGGAAACATGCCGAAATGGTAGCGGCCAATCTTTACAGGCGGGGTTGCAAGGTTAAGGTGGTAAAACTGCCCGGCATTGACGACCTTTCACCTAAGGGCGCGGCAGGCCCGGAGAACAAGGCCGATGTGGTCGATTGGCTGGCGGCGGGGCATACCAAAGAGGAACTTTTAGCGGTGGTAAGCCAGGCAGAATACTGGCAGCCGAAGCCGGAAGCAGAGGCTGACGGACTGGCCGAATTCCGTAAGCTGCTAAGGGTGCATGGGTTCAGTATCCAGGACGGCTGGACAGTAAAACTGCAAGACACCAAGGACGGCTATACCACTAAAAAGTTAGCCAATTTTGTAGCTTGGCCGGTGGCTGAATACACCTTGGACGATGGCCAGACGGTTAAACGGGCATTTAAAATTACAGGAATTATGGCCAACGGGTGCAGGCTGCCAACAATAACGGTAGATGACGACGAGTTTGCCGGCATGAACTGGATAACAAAAAAATGGGGCCTAACGCCAATGGTAAAGGCAGGGCATAGCATAAAAGACCAGTTGCGCGAAGCGGTGCAAATACTGGGCCAAGGACGGGTGGTTTTGTCAACACAAAAGTTGACCGCCCGTGCTAGAGCAAAAGTTGACCGGGCCTTGCTAATCGCTGGTAAAATGACAGATAATTCTGCCTAG
>NZ_FNBU01000043.1 GCF_900102435.1 Sporolituus thermophilus DSM 23256
GGCTGGCTGCACAGCGCCACCAGCAGGCGGTTGCACTGCGGCGTCGTCGCCAGGGCATAGCCGGTGACGATGATAAGCGCCATCTGCATGGAAAACTCGAGTAGGATCCAGAAGCCTTTGCCCCAGGCCTGCACTACCTGATAGGGATTGGACGGGGTAAAGATAAGGGCCAGGATGAAGGTCAGCAAACTGAGGATAAGCAGGATTACATAAGAGTCCGGGACATACCGTTCGGCAAAACTGGTGATGGCTTCGATAATCCCTTTGTTCTTTTTCGGCTGATCGGACATACTTTTCCTCCTTTTTGTTTTTTTTGTGGCTTTTGCCTGTCTTTTATATAAGCAATTTTCGTGCCAACTTTCACAAAAGGAAAAGCTATTGTCAAATCAGCCCATTATATTTACATAAAAAGTAACCCTTACATCACATTGTAAGAATTGTATAACTTTTTCTCATTTTTGGGAACTACCACTTTTTTAAATGTGCAATATTTTGCGCATTTGACTACTTTTTGCACATTTAATAACCAAGTGCCGCCCGTATGGCCTTGGCGGCCCGTTTGCCGGCGCCCATGGCACTGATCACCGTGGCCGCGCCGGTAACGATGTCGCCGCCGGCATAGACATTGGGCCGCGACGTCAGGCCCTGGTCATCCGTGACAATTGTGCCTTTGCGGGTGACGACAAGACCGGGGGTAGTTTGCGGTATGAGTGGATTGGGGGTGTTGCCGATCGCCATGATGACCGTATCGGCCGGCAGAATAAAGTTGGAACCGGCCACCGGCACCGGGCTGCGGCGGCCTGATGCATCTGGTTCGCCCAGCTCCATCTGCAGGCATTCCAGTCCATCCACCCACCCTTGCGCCGTACCGTTGATTTTAATCGGATTGGTAAGGAGCTTAAAAATGATGCCTTCTTCTTTGGCGTGCTCGATCTCTTCGCGGCGGGCCGGCATCTCGGCCTCGGACCGGCGGTAGACCAGCCACACCGTTTCCGCCCCCAGCCTGAGCGCCGTCCGCGCGGCATCCATCGCCACATTGCCGCCGCCGATGACGGCCGCTTTTTTGCCGATATAGACCGGGGTAGGATGCTCGGGGAAGCGATAAGCTTTCATTAAGTTGACGCGGGTGAGAAATTCATTGGCCGAATAGACGCCGTTGAGGTTTTCGCCCGGAATGTTCATAAACTGGGGTGCGCCGGCGCCCGAGCCGATAAATACGGCCTGGTAGCCTTCAGCAAACAGGTCATCGACCGACAGGGTTTTGCCGATTACCACATTGGTCTCAATGCGCACTCCCAGGCGGCGGATATAGTCGATTTCAGCCTGGACAATGGCTTTGGGCAGCCGAAATTCGGGGATGCCGTAAACCAGTACGCCGCCCGGCTGGTGCAAGGCTTCAAAAACCGTCACATCATAGCCGGCCAGGGCAAGGTCGCCGGCGCAGGTCAGTCCGGCCGGGCCTGATCCGACAATGGCCACACGGCGGCCGTTACGGCTGAGCGTCGGCGGCGTGCTCCCGCCCGCATGGCGCTGCACGTCGGCAACAAACCGCTCCAGCCGGCCAATGGCCACCGGCGCGCCTTTTTTCCCCAAGACGCAATGGCTCTCGCACTGCGTTTCCTGAGGGCATACCCGGCCGCAGATGGCCGGCAGACTGTTTTTCTCTTTAATTTTATTGGCCGCCGCCCCGTATTGTCCCTGGCGGATAAGGGCGATAAACGCGGGGATATCTACTTCCACCGGACAGCCCGTACGGCACGGCGCCGCCTTGCACTGCAGGCAACGCGACGCCTCGAGCAGGGCCTGCTCTTCCGTGTAGCCGAGCGCCACTTCGCCAAAATTGCGCACCCGCTCAGCGGCCGGCTGCTCGGGCATAGGTTGTCTCAATGCCGGCATCGGCAGCCACCTTCTTTCTGATAGGTCTGGTTGTCAGCGTATTTTTCCCGCTCTGCATACATGCGCTGGCGGGCCATGAGACCGGCGAAGTCGACTTGGTGTCCGTCGAATTCCGGCCCGTCGACGCACGCGAATTTGGTCTGGCCGCCGACGCTGACGCGGCAGCCCCCGCACATGCCGGTGCCGTCGACCATGATCGGGTTAAGGCTGACAACCGTTTTAACGCCATACGGCCGGGTGGTTTCCGCTACTGCCCGCATCATAACCACCGGTCCGACGGCCACGACTTCGGCGATCGGTTCACCGCTGTCGAGCAGTTCTTTCAGCACGTCCGTCACCAACCCGCGCCGGCCGTACGAGCCGTCGTCGGTGGTAACATAGACAAGGTCACTGACGGCTTTCATTTCCTGCTCAAGGATAAGCAGTTCCCGCGTGCGGGCGCCCAGGATGCTGATTACGCGGTTGCCCGCTTCCTTCATCCCCCGGGCGATTGGGTAGATGGGCGCGATGCCGATGCCGCCGCCGACGCACACGACCGTACCCATTTTTTCAATATGAGTAGGTTTACCCAGCGGTCCGGCCAAATCGCTTAGCGCATCACCGGTTTCCAGTCGGCCCAGCCGCCGGGTGGTCGCGCCTACCTCTTGAAAAATGAGCGTTACCGTCCCGGCCTGCCGGTCAAAGTCGGCAATGGTCAGCGGGATGCGCTCGCCGTTTTCGTCGACCCGGAGGATGACAAACTCGCCGGGCCGCGCTTTGCGGGCGATGAGCGGCGCGCTCACCACTATCTGTTTCACCCCGGGTGACAGGACCTTCTTGTCCAGAATGGTATACACGATAATCCCCTCATTTCTCCCGATAAAACTGGTAAGTTGTCTGAAGCGGCCAAGGTAAAGCGTATTTTGCAGGGTTTAGAACGGGATATAGGTCAGTCCCAGCAGCATGATAATGCCGATAACAATCCAGGTAATAAAGGTGTAGCCGACGAAGTCCCGGAACTCAAGGCCCACTACCGACATAAACGGCAGGGCCCAGAAGGGCTGGATGAGGTTGACCCAGTCGTTGCCGTAGGAATAAGCGATGACCGTCTTGGCGTGCGGTACGCCAAGCGCCGCCCCGGCCTGAATGATGTACGGCGCTTCAACCGCCCATTTGCCGCCGCCGGACGGGATAAAGTAGCCAATAACGTTGGATAA
>NZ_FNBU01000044.1 GCF_900102435.1 Sporolituus thermophilus DSM 23256
GTACGGAGGTGAACGAAATGGCGCTAAAGACCCTGGTGAAGCGTTGCAAAGGTTGTGGCATTTGTGTGGCCTTCTGTCCAAAACAAGTGCTTTCCCTGGATGAGGTCGGCAAAATCAAAGTTGTCGACGAGTCCAAATGTATTAAATGTAAGCAATGCGAAATCCGCTGTCCTGATTATGCAATCTTTGTAGAAAAGTAAAGGAGTGATATAAGTGGGTAAAGTCCTTCTCCTGCAAGGCAACCAAGCCTGCGCCGAAGGCGCTATTGCCGCCGGCGTCAAGTTCTTTGCCGGCTACCCCATTACCCCTTCGACCGAAATTGCCGAAGTTATGGCCAAACGCCTCCCCGAGGTTGGCGGCAAGTTCATTCAAATGGAAGACGAAATCGCCAGCATGGGCGCCATCATCGGCGCTTCCCTCACCGGCAAAAAGGTGCTTACCGCCACCAGCGGTCCCGGCTTTTCGCTTAAGCAAGAGCTTATCGGCTATGCCGCCATTGCCGAAGTGCCGCTGGTCATCGCCAACGTCCAGCGCGTGGGCCCCAGTACCGGCCAGCCTACCGCTCCTGCTCAGGGCGACATGATGCAAGCCCGCTGGGGCACCCATGGCGACCATCCGATCATCGCCCTTACGCCGGCCAGTGTGCCTGAGTGCTTCTCGCTTACCATCAAGGCTTATGAGCTTTCGGAAAAATACCGCACGCCGGTCATCATGCTGCTTGATGAAATCGTCGGCCATATGCGCGAACGCATCGAACTGCCTGACTATTCCACTATCACCCCGCCGGTCCGCAAAAAGCCGACAGTCCCGCCGGCCGAATACAAGCCCTATCAGCCTGATGAAGACCTCGTCCCGCCGATGGCCGACTTCGGCACCGGCTACCACTGGCATGTGACCGGTCTGGTTCACGACGAAACCGGCTTCCCCAATGGCTCAGCCGCCGCGACGAAAAAACTTATCAAACGGCTCCATGACAAAATCGAACAAAACTTGGACGACATCATTCTGTACGAAGAATATATGCTCGACGACGCCGAAATCGCCATTGTCACTTACGGCGGCACCGCCCGTACCGCGTATGCGGCGATTGAAAAGGCCCGCGAACAGGGCATCAAGGTCGGTATGCTGCGCCTTATCACCATCTGGCCGTTCCCCGAAAAGGCGATTGCTAACCTGGCCGCAAAAGTGCGGGCTATTGTCGTGCCCGAACTCAACTATGGTCAAATCGTCGGCGAAGTCAAAAAGGCCGTCGAAGGCAAAACAACCGTCAAAGGGCTGGCCAAGTACGACTCGGAGCCCATTTCGCCGCAGGAATTGCTCGACTTTATCGCGAATCTGTAACAGGGAGGCATCGTGATGGAAAAAATCATCGAAAAATACTACCGCCCCCGTCTGCCTCATATCTGGTGTCCGGGTTGCGGCAACGGCATTGTTACCGGCGCCATCGTCAAGGCCATCGACAAATTGGGGCTGGATCAAAATAAAACAGTCATTGTTTCCGGTATCGGCTGCTCGTCCCGCGCTTCGGGCTACCTTAACTTCGACACCGTTCACTCCGCTCACGGCCGCGCTCTGCCGGTCGCTACCGGAATAAAGCTGGCCGAGCCGGATCTTAATGTCATTGTCGTCACCGGCGACGGCGACGGCACCGCAATCGGCGGCAACCACTTCATCCATGCGGCCCGCCGCAACATTAACCTGACAGTGATCCTTTACAATAACAACATTTACGGTATGACCGGCGGCCAATATTCGCCGCTCACCCCGGTCAACAACAAAGCGACCACGGCGCCCTACGGCACGGTCGAGCGCACCTTTGACATCGCCGAACTGGCCAAAGCGGCCGGCGCCACCTTTGTCGCCCGCGGCACGGCCTATCACACCCAAATGCTCGTCGACCTCATCGCCCAGGCCATCAGCCATGACGGCTTCGCGCTGGTGGAAGCCATCACCCAGTGCCCCATTTCCTACGGCCGTCAGAACAAGATGGGCGACGCTCCCAAAATGATGCAGTGGCAGCGCGACCACGCCGTCACCGTCGAGGCGGCGAAAAAGCTCGCCCCCGAACAGCTTGCCGACAAATTCCTCATCGGCGTCCTGCATAAGAGCGAAGCGCCGGAATACACCAAGCAATATGATTTAATCCTCGCCAAAGCGCAGAAAGGAGCCCGGTAATATGGTTGAAATGCGGCTTTCAGGCTCTGGCGGACAGGGTCTTATTCTCGCCGGTATCATTCTCGCCGAAGCGGCGCTGCTGGACGGTAAACTGGCCATCCAGTCCCAGTCCTACGGTCCCGAGGCTCGCGGCGGCGCCAGCAAATCGGAGGTCATCATCGCCGACCGCCCCATCCACTATCCTAAAGTTACCAAGCCCAACCTGGTGCTGGCCATGACCCAGGAGGCCACCAACAAATACTGCGCCGACTTGCCGGCAGATGGTATTCTGATGGTAGACACTACTTTCGTTAAAGAAATCCCTGAACACGTTAAAAACGTTTACCGCCTGCCCATCACCGAAACTTCCAATACCGAACTGGGCAAAAGCCTCTTTGCCAACATTATTGCCCTCGGCGCCATCGTGGCGGCCACCAATGTCGTTAGCGTCGAGTCCATTACCAAGGCGGTCCTTAACCGCGTTCCCCCCGGCACCGAGGATGTTAACAAACGCGC
>NZ_FNBU01000045.1 GCF_900102435.1 Sporolituus thermophilus DSM 23256
CATAAACCTAAGGCGGTTGCCAGATGGGTTTTTCCTGTACCTGAGTTGCCCATCAAGATAACATGGCGTTTTTCGTCCAAATATTCACCCCTTGCGAGCGATAAAATTCGCGCTTTATTAAGACTAGGGATCATGGTAAAATCGAAAGTTTCCAAGCTTTTAACTTGTGGAAAGCCGGCCTGCTTAATGCGCCGAGCCACGGTGTTTTCTTCCCGTTGATCATTTTCCTGCTTTAAGAGAGCGATTAAAAAATCCAGGTGCGATAATTGTCTTGTTTCAGCTTCGCGCAGTAAATTATTCAAAGATTGCGCAGCACCAGGAAGACGGAGTTCTTTAAGGTAATGCAGTGCCAGCTTTATAGTCATGCGCTCTTGCCTCCCTGAATAAGTTCCTGGTACCGGCTAATCTGAACAGGCGCTACTGTGTTTGTCGGAGAAACATTGATTTCGGCGCTCGTATTTTCTGATACTGCTCGGGTTTTGTCGCGAACTGCCACTTCAAGCGCTGCTTGTACAGCATCGACAGCCACTATGCCGGTTTCCAGCGCTTTTTCGATAGCTGTTGCTAATAGGTCGACGGAATATTGTCTGAGTAGTAGCAACAAGGCTACAAACTGCTTGTTGCCGTTTTGCGGGTCTTTTTTTAAAACTTCCAGATGATATTGGGTAAATATAGCCGGGAGGTTAGCTTGACGCACCGGTTTGGCCTGGCCGACTGCTCTGGGTTTACGTTCCAAAAGTTTAAGGTAATGCTCTAACTTAAAGTATTGCTGGCCGCTGTCATAAGAGCGGGGATAGCAAGCAACCAATGTTTGTTTGTCGTATATCCGTATTTCATGGACATAGCCTTTAACGGTTAATAGGCGGCCCACATAGTCAACAGGAACAGAGTATTGATTTTTGTCAAAAGTTATTAGGCTAAAACGGTTGACTTTAACTTCTTTGCGCGAACAGCAGTCAAAGGTATGTATCGACAAAGGCCGGAGCAGATCTTTTTCTTCGGCGAAACGATCCTGAAAACTAATTTTTTGCTTGCCGCGCGGCCGGTTATTAAGTTTGCGGCAACATTCCTCCAGCCATTCATTCAATGCTTCAATGCTCGTAAACTCTGGTACCGGTGTGAATATATGATTTTTAACATAGCGGGCAAGTCCTTCCACAATACCTTTCTCATTGCCTTTGGCTACATTACAAAACTGGCTTTCAAAGCCATGATGAGCACGAAACTTTAAAAAGGCATCTTGCTCTTCGCGCTGTCGGCCAACTAGCACCCTTTTTACAGCTGTTTTGAGATTGTCGTAAAGGATTTGGCTGGGAACACCACCAAAGAAGGCAAAGGCATGTTCGTGGGCATCAAAAAACGCTTCTTGGCGCTGATGCGGATAAAAACGGATGTAAAAGGCTTTGCTGTAGCTAAACCGGAGCAAAAAGATTTCACCGACAACATCTTGGCCATTGATTTTGGCAACTGCCGGGGTCCAGTCACACTGGGCGTAACCTTTAGGGTCGTGGTCTAGCGGCAAAAATGCTTCGATACGCTCTAAGTTAAGTTCTTTTTTGATTTCCCGGACCCATTTTCGGACAGTCGATGCACCGCCGGTAAAGTCATACTCTTCCGTAAGGCGTTCAAAAATGCGCTGGCTGTTGTGCCGTTGCTTGGGAGGACGCTTTTGGTCATCAAGCAGCCATTGCCGGATAATCGCTCCAAACTGATTGCGTAGTGGTGCAGGCGGTGGTGCTTGACGCTTGTAGGTTGTGACATCTTCAAGCGACTGATACAGGATTTTCCGTATCGTTTGACGGGATAAACCGACTTCGCGGGATATCTGACGAATTGATTTTCGTTCTCTTATGTGCAGATCTTTGATATACTTATATGTGTCCACTTTGATCATCTCTTTCTCCTGCCTTCTGCTAAAAAGTTTGCCAACTTCTAGCATAGCAGGTTTGATGGTCAAGGTGGTCAACTTTTTCTCTAGCGTTTTTCGCTAAAGTGGTCAATTATTATGTTAGCAAATACA
>NZ_FNBU01000046.1 GCF_900102435.1 Sporolituus thermophilus DSM 23256
AAAGAGCACCTAACACTAGGTGCTCTTTTTTTTACTAGTTGGCATGCCATATTTTGCTAATTGTCTTTACATTTACCATCGGCTGTTTTAAAATAAAGTCAGCGATTTAAGATACCGGTAACTAAATAAGCGTTTTCCGAGCCGTCTCGTCTAAGGAGGAACCACTCTATGACGATTCGGCCGATTCGGGTACGGGAGGAAACGACCGTGCCTCCGCGTGCTTGGAAAGGAAAACCATTACAGGACGAGCGACTGCTTGGCCGCTTTCACGCGCGGAAAGCAGTCTTTTTTGTTTGAACCCTGAGGAGGGAAAAAGATGGCCATTAAAAAGGTAAAGGTTGAAGAAGCGGTTGGGATGGTGTTGGGCCATGATATCACTAAAATCGTCCCTGGGGAGTATAAGGGGCCGGCATTTAAAAAAGGTCACATCATTCGGTCGGAAGATATACCCCATCTGAAAAATATCGGCAAGGACCATATCTTTCTTATTAATATGGCTCCCGGGCAGGTTCATGAAAACGAGGCTGTTATGCGGATGGCCAAAGCGGTGGCCGGTGCCAATGTGGTCTGGTCCGAGCCGGCGGAGGGCCGTGTGAATATTAAAGCAGCAACGGACGGTCTGCTGAAAGTTAAACGGGAAGCAGTAATGGCCATCAACTGTATTGAGCATGCTGTTTTGTCCACGCTTCATGAAAACCGGCTGGTACGGGCCGGTGATCTTCTGGCCGGCGTCAAGGTAGTACCGTTGGTTGTAGACGAAGAAATGGTAGCGGCCATAGAAGCGGTGGCGCGAGAATACGGTCCGGTTATTTCTGTTAAGCCGCTTAGACGGTTGAAAGTTGGCCTGATCATTACCGGCAATGAGGTTTTTTATGGTCGGATTCAAGACCGCTATGCCCCGGTTTTGGCCGAGAAATTGAATAAATACGGAACCGAGCTGCTCGCTATCATTTACAAGCCTGATGACCGGGAAGCCATTACGGCGGCCATTCTGGACTTTAAACGGCAGGGAGCCGATGTGGTGATCGCCACCGGCGGTATGTCGGTCGACCCTGATGATGTTACCCCCGAGGCAATTCGGGCCGCCGGCGCGGCAGTAGTAAGCTATGGCTCGCCGGTGCTGCCCGGCGCCATGTTCATGCTTGCCTATTTGGATGACACGGCGGTTATCGGTATGCCGGCTTGTGGGATGTATGCCAAGACGACCGTTTTTGATCTTGTGTTTCCGCGCATCCTGGCCGGTGAGCGGCTGAGTAAACAGGACATTGCCGCACTGGGTTACGGCGGCTTGTGTATCAACTGTTCGGTTTGCTCCTATCCCCACTGCCCCTTCGGAAAGTAAACAACATCGCCTCTATTTTCCCCTTCTGAGTCAAGGGCGGAGATGCATATATATTAGCAGATTGTCCTGCTATTACTACCGAGGGGGCGGTGGTCGTGGTCGAGTGGTATTGGGTGCTCATTGCGGCCTGGGTGGCCGCCGGTTTGGGCGTATTAGCGGCGGCACTGTGTGTTGCTGCCAAGAAAGGCGACCATAATCTATAGCCGGATTACTGAGTATTACTGGAATTATTTTCAAAGAAGTTAGTGTAAAATTACTGTAGGATTTTTGAGGAAGAAAAAAGAAGAAGACATCACCATCCTTCGACGGGATGAGTAATCCAAAAAGATTACCCAG
>NZ_FNBU01000047.1 GCF_900102435.1 Sporolituus thermophilus DSM 23256
GCAGGATTTGAACCTGCGACCTTCGGGTTATGAGCCCGACGAGCTACCAGCTGCTCTATCCCGCGACGCTAGCAAGTGGTGGAGGGGGAAGGATTCGAACCTTCGAAGGCGTCCGCCGGCAGATTTACAGTCTGCTCCCTTTGACCACTCGGGAACCCCTCCAGATAGTTATGGAGCTGGCGAAGGGAATTGAACCCCCAACCTGCTGATTACAAGTCAGCTGCTCTGCCAATTGAGCTACGCCAGCACATTTTATCAGTAACGGAATTTATTATATTATATACAGCAGCTTATGTCAATATATTCGGTGGCGCTTTTTTAGCTTCCGCCATGGTATTTATTGGTGGCGGCGCAGGGATTCGAACCCCGGACACAGCGGGTATGAACCGCTTGCTCTAGCCAACTGAGCTACGCCGCCAAGTTCGGTCGTCAGTCTTCAGGGTGCAGTTGTTAGCGTCCGCCGGACTGGTCACCGCTTTTGGTGGAGGGGGAAGGATTCGAACCTTCGAAGGCGTCCGCCGGCAGATTTACAGTCTGCTCCCTTTGACCGCTCGGGAACCCCTCCATTTTCGGCTGTCGAGCGTCAGGACGCTGACAGGTTATTATATTATCATATAAAACGCACCCTGTAAAGAGGAAATCGGTAGCTAACCCCCGTTAACGCCAAAAGAAATAGTAGTAGGACAAACCGGCGAGGATAAAGCGGTAATAGGCAAAAGCCGCAAGACTGGATTTGTTAAGAAAGCCCAAAAACCACACAATTGACAGGTAGGCCACGACGAAGGCGGTGACGAAACCGATAGCGAACAGCTGAATATCACCCATATTCAGCTTATCCCATATTTTGAGCAAATCATACAGACAGGCCACCAGCATAAGCGGCACCGCAATGATAAAGGAAAACTCCGCCGCCGCCCGCCGGCTTAAGCCGAAGAATAAACCGCCGGCAATGGTAGAGCCGGAGCGGGAAAACCCCGGCCACAACGACAGGATTTGAAACAGTCCAACCAAAAAGGCTTGCCGGAGCGTAATATCCTCCACATCGCGCGTCACCGGCCGTCTGGCCAGCTTCTCGGCAACCAGCATCAGCACGCCGCCGGCCACCAAACCAATAATTACGGTGAAAGGGGAAAACAAATAGGTTTTAATCGGTTTATGCAAAAGATAGCCAACCGCCATCACCGGCAGAATGCCGGCGACAACATGAGCGGCTGACAGTCCGCCGGTAACGCTTAGGCGCCTAATGTCCAACATCCGCAAAAACTTATCGCGATAAAGAATAAAGACCGATAAAATAGCCCCAAGCTGGATAAAAACTTCAAAAACGCTGGCTTTCTCCCCTTCAAATCCCAGCAGCGATCCGACCAAAATCATATGCCCTGTCGACGAAATAGGCAAAAATTCCGTTAATCCTTCAACAATGCCGATGATAACGGCAATCCAGTTTTCGTGCATGAATACCTCTCCTTTCCGCCGCTCGTTACGCCGGCACAACTTTCATTATACTCCCCTGCGATAAAATCGCAAACCTTTTTACTGCATATGATAGTGTCAAGACATTGTAGGATTTTTTAGAAGACATACCATCACGGATGAGTTAACATAATATTAAGCATAGGCAAGCGAAAGCTCCCGCA
>NZ_FNBU01000048.1 GCF_900102435.1 Sporolituus thermophilus DSM 23256
TGTCAAGAGTCTGTGAAAATGTCACCTAAATTGGTCTATGAAAATGTCACACTTGTTGTATTTTGTAATCAACCCAGGTCTGGATTTTAGACTTTCTTCTGGCCGCGGTCAAGGATAAAAGCTACGCTCGCCTGTTAGGCGTCCTTGACCGCGGCCATCGAAAGTCAATGTTAAGGTTGAAGGGTTGATAAATACTCCTTTTTAACCCAGTACTTCCGTTTTCGTGCGGTCTGGCGTATAATTACTTCCGGTGTTTGGTATTCGGAAGCCCTTACGCCAAGGGTGATCCGGGGCAGGCCGCCGTGGTGTAGGAGGCGGACCTGCTTTTTCTTTTGGCTGCGGTTTTGTCCGGACGGGTTCTGAAACCGCAATGAGATCGTAAACAATTTTTTGTTTGGGATAACTAGCCCGAAGCTTGCCGTCGGGATGAACGTGAACCAAGACCGTAGTGTCAGGGAAATATGCAGGCAGGCCATCAAGTTTGTATAGTTGGCCTTGGAAGGAGAGAACACCGCCCTTAAGTTTTCGTTTCTCCTTTACACAGAGTATTTCTCTTAGGCTTTCTTCGCTTGGAGCGGGCCGATAAGCGCTATTGGGATTAGCTGGTTCAACTTCAAACATGGCATTATGCTTAAGGATGAACTTTTGCAAAAATTCATTAGCTTGTTCAATAGTTTGGATTCCGGCCAGAGCCATTTCAATTCTTAAACGGTCTTGAAGGGTCTCCCAAAGACGTTCTACACGTCCCTTAGCCTGAGCAGAACGCGCCTTAATATGCTCAATACCCAGTTCGCTAAGAGCACGACCGAGTTGAGTCAAGTTAGCTTTTTTGCCTTCTAACTGATCCTCAATGGTAAGCTTATCGGCATTAGGGGAAACAAAAATTGAGTGGCGATCGGTGTAAACGGCTATTGGGATACCATAATTAGTAATAATTTGCCTAAGAACCTCAAAGTAACCGTTGAGGTCCTCTGTAGGCCTGAAAATGGCGCCGACGATTTTGCCGGTAGCATCGTCAATGGCTCCAATTAGCGAAATATAAGGCTTGTCCTCTCCTAGCCAAGCATGAGGCGAGCCATCCATTTGAATAAGCATACCTTCCTGCTCGCGGCGTTTACGCCTTCTGTGAGACTTAGGCCTACGATGTTTACGCGGGCTGGAAATTCCTGCGCTACGACGTATTCTCCTTATGGAGGAAACACTAAGAAAAATGTTATAGTGCTCAGCAAGTAATTCTGTTAGATGGGAGTCATTAGCCTCACAAAACACTGGCTGACGAATAATAGCAAGAACTTGTTCCCTAAGTTCGTCTGAAATTGCATGAGCTGGTTTGCGGCCACGGTTACCGTGAGCCAGAAACCCAAAACCTTCTTTGATAACACCTGCCTTCAATCGTTTGACTTGACGTTCACTTAGGGAAAGAGCTTCAGCCGCTTCTGCAATAGTACAAACCCCTTGAATTACTTTGTCGATTACGATTGCTCTGCGAACCTCTTTGTCACTCAAGAAAATTTTCTCCTTCTCCATGAGTGACATTTTCTCAGATCACTTTTAAGGTGACAATATCATAGAACGATCACA
>NZ_FNBU01000049.1 GCF_900102435.1 Sporolituus thermophilus DSM 23256
TCTAAATTGCAATAGCAAATGCAACACCCTGTAAAATTAACGGTATATAAAGAGGCTATCAAGAAATTTGGGCCAGTTCCTCGTCAAAGCATTGCTGAGGAGTTTTATAGCCGAGTATTTTGCGAGGCAGATGATTACACCAATTCTGAATACGCTGAATGACAGAGGCAGCCAAAGCTGCTATGCTGGTCCCTTTGGGGATAAATCGGCGGATGAGACCGTTATGGCGTTCATTCGTGCCTCTCTCAAAGGAAGAATAGGGATGAGCAAAGTATACGCTGGTGTTATGGCTCTTTAAAAATGCGTCCAGTTCGGCAAACTCCGACCCGTTATCGGCAGTGAACGTCTTAAACACTTTCGGAAAAAGGTCGCCAAATTGTTCTTCAACTTGCTTAAGAGCATCTATTACAGAAATGCTGGTTTTGGCGGCAAGGGGGATAATAATCTCCGCCCGCGTTTTACGCTCAGTCATTGTGAGTAGTACTCCGTCGCCAGAGCGTTTGCCTGCGACTGTATCGATTTCCCAATGTCCAAACTCCTCACGGCTGTTGATTTCTTCTGGCCGTTCGTCAATACTTGCCCCAAGGACGCGTTTGCGCTGTTTGGCGGTTCGTTTTCCTGGTCTGCGGCGAACCTTGAGCGGTAAATCGATGTTACGTATGCGCAGCAGCCCTTGATCGATATAGTTATAAAGGGTTTTGGTAGATACGATGACTTGCTGCTGCCACTCTTGGCATTGCCGGCAATAGCCGACAATAGCATCAGGAGACCACTTTTCTTCAAGCATCTTGGTTTCGGCAAACTCTAAAAACTCAGCTGCCTCAGCGACTTTAAATTGTTTAACACAGGCTGAGCGGTTCTTTTCGTATACTGCTTGTCCCGTTTCGGGGTAGTATGCCTCATATTCAGTAAGGTCGGAGCGTCGCTGCTTAACTGTACCCCGCTTAATTTCGCGTGAAATCGTACTTGGATGACGGCCAAGTTGCCGTGCTATATAGCGTATTGAGCGCTTCTCACCCAAAAGTGCTTTGATAATTCCGCGCTCATAGGCATTTAGGTGTTCAAAAGACCGTGCAGATGTGGTACACTGTTCTTGGACTTCCATGGCAGAACCCTCCTGTATGGTTTGGATTGAGTCCCCTCATCATACCGGAATTCTACGTGGGAGTCCTTTTTTCATCTTTTGCTGTTGCATTTCATTTTACAATGAACC